>CAYNLL010000012.1:0-18508 GCA_964398015.1 uncultured Opitutaceae bacterium
GACTTTCATTAATCGGAGTCGACGGGGTGTCCTCCCGTGGTCGCGTGTCACTAAATCAAAACAAAATTCAAAGTCCGGCCTCACCTGGCGCCGAACCCTGCAAAAATAACAACTAAGTGGAATCAGCAAATGACCAGACCGCCCCGATTGCCAACCGCCGTCCACTGGCAACCACCAGTCGCGGCGCCTCCGGGGAGGGCCATGGGGCGCGCCTCGGGGGCGAGGGCGCCGGTCTGTGCTTTGCGGCTGCGATTTTCGACATGGACGGCGTCGTCACCGACACGGCCGCGGCGCATGGCGACGCTTGGAAGCAGACGTTCGACGGGTTCCTGAGAACCCGGGCGCAGACGCACGGCGAGCCGTATGAGGAGTTCACCCGCGAGGGCGACTACCTCAGGTTCGTGGACGGCAGGCCGCGCTACAACGGGGTCGAGTCGTTCCTCAGGTCCCGGCGGATCGAGCTCCGCAGGGGCACGCCAAATGATCCGCCGGGCTGCGAAACCGTGTGCGGACTGGGCAACAAGAAGAAGGCGATCTTCAACACGATCATCGAGAGGGAGGGCGTGAGGACGTTCGAATCGACGGTCGCGCTTGCCCGGGAAATGGTGCGGCGCGGCATCAGGATCGGGCTGGCCACCTCGAGCTACAACGCCGAGGAGGTGCTTGGAAAAGCCGGCATGCAGCGCCTCTTTGCGGCGGTCGTGGACGGCATGGAGTCCTCGAGGCGCGGACTCAGGGGAAAGCCCGAACCCGACATCTTCTCCGCCGCGGCCGCCGACCTGGGTGTTCTGAACGAGCAGACTATCGTGATCGAGGACGCGGTCTCCGGGGTCCAAGCCGGCGCGAAGGGAGGCTTTGCTTTCGTCATTGGGATCGCCAGGGAGGGCGATGGGCTTGAACTGCGAAAGCACGGCGCGGACATGGTGGTTCGAGATCTATCCGAGACCAGCCTTGAGCAGATCAACCGGCTGGTTCAGGACAAGCGCACTAGCGCCAGGTGACTCATTCGCCCGGCGCCAGAAACATCCCCATGCGCAAGAAACCCCTGCTTAGTTTTTGGCAGCTCTGGAATATGAGCTTCGGTTACGTCGGCATCCAGTTCGGCTTTGCCCTGCAGAATGCCAACGTCAGCCGGATCTTCGAGACACTCGGCGCGAAGCTGGACAAGATGGCCATCCTCTGGATCGCCGCCCCCGTCTCGGGCCTGCTCGTGCAGCCCATCATCGGCTACATGAGCGACAAGACCTGGAACCGGCTGGGCCGCAGAAAACCCTACTTTCTCATCGGCGCAATTCTGGCGTCGCTCGGATTGCTCCTCATGCCGAATTCGCCCGGGCTGTGGTTTGCCGCGGGCATGCTGTGGATCTTGGACGCCTCCATAAATATCACGATGCAGCCCATGCGGGCCTTCGTGGGCGACATGCTCCCCGACGAGCAGCGAACAACGGGATTCGCCGTTCAGACCTTTTTCATCGGTGCCAGCTCGGTCGTGGGTTCGATCCTGCCCTACCTGTTGACGAATTGGTTCCACGTCGCAAATACCGCGCCCGAAGGGCAGCTCCCCGAATCGGTCAAGTTGTCATTCTATCTCGGTGGCGCGGTCTATCTTCTCGCCGTCTTGTGGACGATCATCTCGGTGAGGGAGTATTCGCCGGAGGAACAGGCATCCTTTCACGCACAACCGGCGGATGGGGAGGGGGCCGGGGAGCCTGAGATCGCGCTGGATTCAAAGAAATACTACGCCGGCGGCGCCCTCCTGCTGGTCGGCGGCCTGGCCCTCAGCTTTGTCATTCGGCAGCTGTCCTGGGACAATGGCCTCTACATCCTTTCTTTCGGCGCGAGCTTTTATGGTGTCGCGCAGATGGTGGCCGCGCAGCGATGCGCCGCCGGGAAGAAGCGAGGTCTCGTGGAGCTGGTTTACGACCTCAACAATATGCCGGGCGCGATGAAGGAGCTGTCGCTTGCCCAGATGTTCACCTGGTTCGCGCTCTTTACCTTCTTCATTTACGCAACCCCGGCGGTGACGAGCTTTCAATTCGGGAGCGTCGATCCGCGGAGCGAGGCCTACAACTCGGGCGCCAATTGGGTGGGTGTGCTGATGGCGGTCTACAACGGGGTGGCGGCGCTCGCGGCCTTCATCCTGCCCGAGATGGCCAGGCGCACCAACCGGGTAACTACCCACGTCGTCTGTCTTGTCATTGGCGGAGCCGGCCTGTGCTCGATGCATCTCTTCAAACAGCCGCACCTGCTCCTCATCTCGATGGGCGCACTCGGTATCGCCTGGGCGAGCCTGTTGACCATGCCGTATGCGATACTCAGCAGCATCGTTCCCTATCGAAAGATGGGTGTGTATATGGGTATGTTTAACCTCTTTGTCGTAATCCCGCAGATCCTCGCGGCCGCGCTCTTGGGCTTGTTGGTCCGCACCGTGTTTCATGGCCATGCAATCGACGCAATCGTCTTGGGCGGCATTTCGATGGTCGTCGCGGCCGGGCTCATGCTCCGGGTCAAGGACGAAAGGCCCCCGACGTAACACCCTATGAAGGACCTCTGGTCAATAAGCACAGCCGAACATGGAGATGGCAAGGAGACCATCATGCGACGCGGCAACGTCTACCAGATCGCCAACGGGTACATGGGCTATCGCGGCACCCTTGACGAATTTGGCTCCGAGCAATTGGTGGGCATCACGCTCGCCGGAATATTTGACCGTGTGGGCACGGCCTGGCGCGAGCCCGTCAATGCGCCGAACGGCGGCTTCACGAGCGTTTCGGTTGGCGCGGTCGAGCTTTCAGCCCTGGGAGGCAAGGTCACGCGCCACAGGCAGACGCTCCGGTTTGCCAACGCAGTGTTCCAACGGGAGACCGCGTTCGCGTCCAAGGGGGCGAACCTAACCATAAAGTCCGCGCGTTTTCTCAGCGCCGAAACGCCAAACTTGGGTGTCGTCAGGTTCAGCGTCACCTGCGACAGGGCCGCCAACGTAACGATCCGCACCGGGATCGATGGCAACATATGGGACCTGAACGGCCCACACCTCCTCCAGCTGTCTGCGACGAGGCGGGACTCGGTCCTGGTGGTGGAGGGCCTGACGAACGAGTCCTCGAAGCGCGTTGTCGTTGCCGAGGCCGCGGACATCGGCTTTGGCGAGGTCTCCTACGAATCCAGGGGCAACAGGAACCTGCGCGTGGTCACCTTCCGTGCCGTGGTGGGAAAGACCTACACCTTCCACAAGTACTTTGCCGTCTTCACGGATAACGACCCAGTCCGTGGGCCGATCGCGGAGGTGGCCGTCGAGGCGGTCAAGCAGGCGCGGTTGATTGGCTACGACGGATGCCTGGCCGGTCACAGCGCCAGGTGGCGAGAAAAATGGGACCGGTGCGATGTGACCATCGAGGGCGACGACGAGGCGCAGCTCGCTCTCCGCTACAGCATACTGCAGCTGCTGATGGTCGCGCCCGTCAGGGGCAGCGCAAACTCGATACCGGCACGCGCACTGTCAGGCCAGGTCTACAAAGGGGCGATCTTCTGGGACACGGAGATGTTCATGTTCCCGTTTTTCATCCACACGTACCCGGAGAAGGCGGTCGAGCTGATGCGCTACCGAATCAAGACCCTCAACGGGGCCCGGCGAAAGGCAAAGACGGAGGGGTTGGGCAGCCGCGGCGCCTTCTATGCCTGGGAGAGTCAGGAGACGGGCGACGACGCGTGCACGTACTTCAACATCGGCGACCCATTCACGGGACGGGCGCTGCGGACCTACTTCCGGGACAAGCAGGTGCATATCAGCGGCGACGTGGCCATCGCCATGTGGGATTACTTCCGATTGACGGGAGACGACACCCTGTTGCTGGAGGGCGGAGCCGAGGTTATTCTTGAATGCGCCCGGTTCTACCTCTCGTCCGCCTACTTCAAGGGCGAGAAGCGGCGCTACGAGATCCTGGATGTGGTCGGGCCGGACGAATATCATGAGCGAGTAGACAACAACGCCTTCACCAACATGGTGGCGAAGGAGACTCTTACGATCGCCATTGCGACGGTACGCTATCTCCGGAGGCGGCACCCCACGGCGCTGCGCACGCTGCTCAGAAAACTGCGCATCGAACGGGAGCTTCCGGCATTCCAAGACGCGGCGCGCAGGCTGTTTGTGCCGGGTCCCGACCCAAAGACAGGCATCATCGAGCAATTCGACGGCTACCTGGGGCTTAGCGAATCGACCGTCGGGGAGCTGAAGGCCCGAATGGTTCACCCGAATGAATACCTCGGTGCCGGACAGGGACTGGCGGTGCACACCAAGATCATCAAACAGGCCGACGTCGTGATGATGCTCAACCTCTTCAGGACACGATTCTCATCCCGGATAAAGCAGGTGAACTGGGAATACTATGAACCGCGCACCGAGCACGGCTCCAGCCTGAGCGCCTGCGCGTATGCCATGGTGGCGGCCGAATTCGGCAACCTCGACTTTGCCTACAAGTACTTCCTGAAGACGGCGAAGATCGACCTCGAGGCCAAATACAAGGTGTATGTGGGAAGCGTCTTCATGGGCGGTTCACACCCGGCTGCGAATGGCGGTGCGTGGATGACGGCGGTGCTGGGGTTCGGCGGGGTGCAGGCGGACGAAAAGAGGGTAGCAATCAATCCGCGCCTCTGGCGGAAATGGAAGCGCCTGAATTTTCATCTCGCCTACAAGGGGGATGATTTCCGAATTGATATCACGAAAACCTCGGTGACTGTCGCTTCCTCGGATACGAATTCGCGCGCCCATGCCTTCCTCGTGGCGGGAAGACCTGTGAAATGCGAACCGGGCAAGCTGGCGAAGATCAAATACCGGCAGGCGAAGTAGGTCCGCACCTGGGGCAAGTCCCGGCCTCCTAACTCCAACCCCATGACTCCATCCATCCTACGGCGGGCGCTCATCCTTTTGGGCGCCCTTTGCGCGTGCGGGGCGTCGGCGAAGGTCGGGGCAGATTTGCCCTGGACCACCTATGAGGCCGCAGGCATGAAAACCAGCGGCCTCGTGCTCGGCCCGAGATATGACCCGAACGTGGTCGAAACCGAGTCGTCCGGACAGCGGTGCGTGAAGCTTGAGGCCGACGGGGAATTTGTGGAATTCACCGCGGAGGCGAAGGCCAATGCGCTGGTGATCCGCTACAGCCTTCCCGATGCCAAGGAGGGAGGCGGAACCCGCGCCGAGCTCGATCTCTATGTCAATGGAGCGAAGGTCAGGGCGTTGGTGCTTACATCCCGATATTCATGGCTTTACGGAGATTATCCCTTTTCGAACGAGCCCGCAAAGGGCAAACCGCGCAACTTCTACGACGAGCTCCGGATAAAGGGCCTGAGCATCGGCAAGAACGACGTGATCCGGCTCCAACGATCCGATGCCGACGCAGCGTACTGCATCATCGATCTCGCCGACCTTGAGGACGTCCCCGGACCGCTGCCACACCCCGAGAATTCGCTGTGCGTCCTCGATTTCGGCGCGGATCAGAAGGGCGAATTGGACGCCACGAGCGCCCTGCGAAAATGCGTCGCGGAAGCCCAGAAACAGGGCAGGCCGGTCTGGGTGCCAGCCGGAGACTACAAGCTGACCGGCGAGATACTGGTCCCGTCCTCCGTGACGATCCAAGGCGCGGGCATGTGGCACACGACGTTTGTCGGGGACAGTTCGCTGTACGATCAGGCCGCGCGACGGGTGCGGTTCAAGCTCGCCGGGAGCAACATCCACCTGGCCGATTTCTCGATCATCGGCCGGTTAAATTACCGCAATGACAGTGAGCCGAACGACGGAATCGTAGGTGCGGGATGCGCGGACTCGTCCGTGTCAAACGTTTGGCTGGAACACACCAAGGTGGGAATTTGGATCTATAACGGGGTGAACCTCGTGATCGAGGGCTGCCGCTTTCGCGATACGATCGCCGACGGCGTGAATCTCTGCGTCGGCACCAGCGGAACCGTCATCCAGAACTGCACCGCAAGGGGCACGGGAGACGACTGCTTCGCGATCTGGCCGGCGGCCTCGGACCAGGGATTCGTTGGGCAGGGACCAAAGTCCGGAAACAACGTGATTCGTCGGTGCACGGGCCAACTCACGTTCCTCGCAAATGGCGCCGCGATCTACGGCGGGGTCAGCAATCGCATCGAGGACTGCCGCTTCACCGACATCGGCACCGGGTGCGGCATCCTCATCAGCACGACGTTTCCCACCTCGGATGAAGGCCGCAAGAACGACAACAACTTCAGCGGCACGACCCTGGTGAGAAACTGCGAACTGCTGCGCTGTGGCGGGTACGACCACAGCTGGGCTTGGCGCGGCTCGCTTCAAATCTGCATGGATCGCCGCAGCATCGCGGGACTCACCCTCAGCCAAGTCACCATTCAGGACAGCATCTCAAGCGGCATGACCATTGTGGCACCGGGTAGCCCCAAAGGCGAGGGCACCCTCTCCAATGCAAGGCTTGAGGGGGTGAGCATCGTCAATTCAGGAATCGGTGGGTCGCCCCATCATGATCTGTGGATCCGCAGTGATTCATTTGGGAGCGTCACCGTGGTCAGCTCGGCAATCGCCGACATTAGGAACGATTCCGATCATTTTAGCCTCCGTGGTCCCTAAGCAAGGCGTGGAGCCGCGCATCGAGGCCGCAACGGCCCAGGCTGCGCCAGCATACGAGGAGGCGACGAAGAACATCGTCCACTGGAGCCGGTCTTGGGGCTGTGCAACGACCCCGGGAAGGTGAAGCAAGAGAACGAACAGGCTGATCATGGAAGCCTCTAGCGTTGCCGCGAGTCTGGGAACAATCCCCAGGAGCATTCCGGCTCCTGCCGCGATGTGCCCCGAGCCGGTCAGGTAGGCAAGAAACAGGCGGCCCGGGAGCCACGACGGCACCATGGAGGCCGTCCCTGCGGCGTAGACGAAGTGGGAGAGCCCGATCAGGGGAAGCGAGATGCCGAACAGGACGCGCCCCAGGCGCAGGCCGGCTTCACCCGAGGCCAGCTTCCCCCAGGAACGGCCGTCCGTGATTGCGCCCGAAACGAACAGGACCCATCCGCCGGACACGAGCAGCAGGTTCTCGCCGAATCCCAGCCACATTCCCTCGTTCGATGGGGCCGACGCGACGCGCGGAACCTGCAGGAACGCCAGCCAGGAAAGGGTGAAGGCTGCCAGGATGAGCGTCGCCCACGTCGACACCCGCCTGACCAGGGCGCCCACGCCCCCCGCAAGCAGGAGGGCCGCCGATGCGTAGGCGAGGATCTCCCTCCGCGGCACCCACGGGGGAACGGGCTGCCAGACCATGGCAAAATCATCGTAGATGAAGCCCAGGACGCCGAGGCCGCCCAGGCCGACGGCAAAAAGTATCCTCCCCGCGCCCTTCATGCCGATGCCCGGTTGTTTCGCGACGCGCGCCTCATTTCGGAGTCATCCTGCACACGGCACGGGCAAGAATCCACTGCGGATCACACGCGACGCATGACGGGGGGCCATCCTCCGCACAACACCGTCCGCGGCCAAAGCCCTTCAGCCGTCGGGAGACTGGGCGGAAACCCCAGGGGCCCTGACCCTCGCCGATGCGCCCGCCGGCCGTGAACTCCCGCCGGAAATGCGGATCCTTCCGGCGCGCTACTCTCCCTCCTGCTCCTTGTGCAGGTTGAAGATGATGGGGATCTGCATGTGCGTGTAGACCGAGTGGTTGTTCTTGCGGCCCGGCGTGAACTTCCATTTGGAGACAGCCGTGACCGCGCTTTCCTCGAAGGCCGGGTTCGTCGACCTCACCGCGACCGGGTTCCGGACCCCTCCCTCGGTGTCGACGATGAAGTCGACGAGCACCTGCCCTGAGAGTCCCTCGCGAATCATTTCAAACGGGTAGATGGGGCGCGCCCGGAACTTGGGGGTGGGGATCTGGTCGAGATCGGAGATGTCCAGCACGGCGATCTTGCCGATGCTCGACCGGTACGCGGGGATCTTCGTGATGTTCTTGGAGAGGTCCGTGATCTCCGGGGGAGGGGGCTCGATCTGCTGGACGAAGGACTCCGGCATCACGACCTGAGGGACGTCCGTCTGCATGGGCGGGGCCATGTCCTGCAGCGCATCCGACTGGGGCGCACGCTCGCCGGGGTTCTCCATCACTTCGGGGTCCTGCTCGTATTTCGGCATGGCGATCGCCACGAGGGTCTCCTCGTCCTTGACGACGGGCTTCGGCGCGTAGTGCGTGAAATTGCCTCCCCAGGCGACGAGGAATTCGGCCGTCACGGTCACAGCGAAGCCGATCAGGAGGCCCTTCCGCGAGGAAGGGGGGTGGAGTCCCCTGTAAGGCTCATCCGTCGAGGGCTCAGGGACATGCGCCTTGTGCGCGTGCGGCAAGCTCTCCGGGAGTGTTTGCAGCGTCAGCATGGCAGACCGGGATTCCGTCTTGAAGGATTGGATTGGAGCGTTCCCATGTTGGTAAAATGTCACAGGTCCGCCCCGCTTTCTGCGCATGGCTTGCGGTTTCTTGCGCAACTATTGGAACGCTCCTGCATGAGAAGCCGGTGGCGCGGGAGCGGACGGGCGCCCGGCGATCAGAACCCCAGCCAGCCCCGCGCCAGGAACGCGGCTGACACCAGCATGATGGACCCAACCCCGCGCTGCATCCATGTCCGCGACGAGGACCTGGGGTCAAACCTGTGGCGCAGCCGGAGCGCCAGGAAGGCAACGCCGCCATAGACCGCGGCCTGTGTCGAGGCCGCGATCGCTCCCAGCGCGACCGCCTGCAGCGCCACGGGCCTTGCGGCGGTGTGAAGGAACGCCGGAAACACGGCCAGCATGAAGGCGTAGGCCTTCGGATTCACCAGACACGTCACCACCCCGTACCTGAAGGCCGCGTCTTCCCGGATCGCCGCCGGCGCGTCGCCCGCGCGCGCTTCCGCGTGAAAACGCATGAGGTGGAGGCCCATCCACGCCATGTAGGCCGCACCGGCCAGCACGAGGAGCCTGAGCGCGTGGGGAAATGCCGCCAGCAGGGCCGACACGCCGAGGGTGGCCGTGACCACATGGACGGCTCCACCCACGACGATGCCCGCGACGGCGGCAGCCGCAACGCGAGCGCCGCCGGCGAGGGCGCTCGCGACGACGTAGGCCATGTCCATGCCCGGAAGGGCGATGACCCCGAGGACGAGCAGGAAAAAGAGCCAAAGGCTGGCGTTCATCATGGGAGTCCCCGGCGGCGCAGCCTCGGGCAGCGCCCCGCCGGCATGACCGCTGGGGCGGCGACGCGTGCCGTCTCTTCGATCACGGCCCGACCCGCGTGAAGTCGTTCACCCAATTCGTCTCCCACGTCTTGCCCCCGTCGGTCGAGAACGCCTGCTCCCAATGCGCCGACGTGGGAGTGATGTTCTCCCAGATGAAGCGCACGCGGATGGGCCTTCCCTTGAACGTGTCCTCGGCATAGAAGGTCCCGACGCCGTCCACGAACCGGCCCTTGACCGCGGGATCGAGCTCTCCGAAGGGATTCCGACCGTCGAGCCACCAGATCGCCCATTGCCCGGTTTTCGGGTCGTACGACCGCAGCGAGACGCCCCGATAGGCGCCGCCGGGCAGGTTCAGCATGTTGTCGTCCACGTTGGCCCAGCCCCCCATGAGGACGCGCAGGCTGCTCGTCCCGTCGAACTCCACCCACTCGCGGCATCCGGCAAGGCGCTCCTTGAGCCGGCGGTGGTGGACGCGCCAGTCGCCGACCAGGAAGTCGAAGTCATGCAGTCCCGCCAGATAGGGCGCGGCATGGCTGGGGGGAGGGATCTCTTCGTAGGCTTGCGCGGGGGCGACCGAGCCGAGAAGGAGGCCGGCGAGGGTGAGGAGGAGGTGATCATTCATGTGTGGGTTCCTTTGTTGTTGTCCGCGCCATCATGCACGTTTAAACATGTCATCGAATGTCATGTATTGAAGAAAAGGCGCCGCGATGAGGGCGAGCCGGCTCCTGTCGATCCTGATGCTCCTGCAGACGCGCGGCCGGTTGAGCGCGGGCCAGCTCGCCCGGGAATTCGAAGTCGCCGTGCGCACGATCCACCGGGACATGGACCATCTGAGCGCCGCAGGCGTCCCCGTCTATGCCGACCGCGGGCGCAGCGGAGGCTTCCGCCTTCTCGACGGCTACCGCACCACGCTCACGGGCCTCACGCAGCGCGAGGCGGAGGCGCTTTTCCTCGCCGGGCTCCCGGGGCCCGCCGCGCAGCTGGGGCTGGCCGACATCCTCGCCACCGCGCGGCTCAAGCTGCTTGCCGCGCTGCCCGCGGACGTGCAGGCCGGGGCCGAGCGCGTGGCCGCGCGCTTCCACCTCGATGCGGCGGCGTGGTTCCGGGGCGCCGACCAGCTTCCGCTGCTGCAGGTGGTGGCGCGCGCCGTGTGGGGCGAGCGCCTGCTCAGGCTGCGGTACCGCCGCTCCGGGGAGAGCATCGCGCGGCCGCGCACGCTTGCGCCGCTCGGCCTCGTGCTCAAGGCCGGCGTCTGGTACCTGGTGGCGCTGAGCGGCAATGAGGTCCGGACCTACCGCGCGGCGAACATCCGCGGCGCCGAGATCTGCCGCGAGACGTTCAGGCGGCCGAGGGGGTTCGACCTTGCGGCCTATTGGGAGAAGGCCTCGAGGGACTACGAGGCGGGCGTCTATCACGAGCATGCGGACGTGCGCCTCTCGCCCAAGGGCATGGATCTCCTCGGGCTCCTGGGTCCGTACGTGACGGCCGCCGCCGCCGAGACCGCCGCAAAGGCCGACCGCAGGGGCTGGGTGCGCTGCACCGTGCCGCTGGAATCGTTTGAAAGCGGCGTGCGCGAGCTGATGCGCCTGGGGGACGAGGTCGAGGTGGTCGGCCCCGGCGCCCTGCGGGAGAGGCTGGCCGCGGCCGCCGGCCGCATCGCGGCGATTCACGCCACACATCTCCCAGGCAAGGCGCGCTAGCACCACTCCGCTCTGGAGTTCGTTGGGGACTTGGCCCATTGAACAGCGTTTCACATGGGCACGCCTTTCCTCTACGCCGCGACGGTCCTCATCTGGGGGACCACATGGATCGCCATCACCTACCAGCTCAAGTCCGCGTCGCCCGCGACGTCCGTGATGATCCGGTTCGGGCTGGCGAGCGCCCTGCTCTTCCTGTGGTGCGCCCTGCGCCGGGTTCCGCTCAGGCTCACGGCCGGGCAGCATCTGCGCGTGGCGGCCCAGGGGGGGTGCCTTTTCGGGTTGAACCTCCTCTTGATCTACGTCGCCGAGCGCACGGTCCCTTCCGGCGTGACGTCGGTCCTCTTCACGACGCTCATCCCGATGAATCTTGCCGGAAGCCGCCTCTTCTTCGGCACGCCCATCTCGCGGCGCAGCTGGGCGGGGGCGGTGCTCGGGCTCGTGGGCGTCGCCCTGGTCTACCTGCCCGAGGTCGAGGAGATCCATTCCCTCTCGGCGAGCCTGGGCGGGCTGGCGAGCGCCCTCGCGGGAACGGCCTTTGCGAGCGCCGGCAACCTGATGTCCGCCCGCAACCAGCGGGCCGGGATGCCCATCCTCCAGACGAATGCGTACGGGATGGCCTACGGCGCCGCGATCGTGGGTCTGGTGGGGCTGCTCTCGGGGCAGTCGTTCCACGTCGCCTGGAGCGGCCCGTACGCCGTCTCGCTCGTCTACCTCTCGGTGTTTGGCTCGGTCCTGGCCTTCGGCGCCTACCTGACCCTGATCGGGCGGATCGGGGCGGGAAGGGCGGCCTACACGGGGGTGCTCTTTCCCCTTGTCGCCCTCGCGATATCGACCGTGTGGGAGCACTACACCTGGACCCCGCTCGCGCTGTCGGGCGTCGGCTGCTGCGTCGCCGGAAGCGTCCTGATGAACATGCGCCGGTGATGGCCGTGCAAAGCGCGGGCCGTCTCTCCCGCGCTCAGGGTGCGAGCAGGAGATTTGCCTCGCGCGATCCCAGCGACGACTCGGCGAAGGCGAAGGTCCCCGCATCGCTCATCTCGCGGGCCGCCCGCACGAAGGCGCCCATCGCCGTTCGCGAGAGCGCGCTGCCGACGCTGATGCGCTTCACGCCGAGATGGGAAAGGTCGGCCGCGGTCAGCGGGCACCCCTTGAGCCCCGCGAGGACGTTGACCGGCTTGTCCAGCGCGCGGACGACGGCGGAAATGTCCTCCCGGGAGGTCAGGCCAGGGGCGTAGAGGACATCGGCTCCCGCCTCCTGATACTGCTGGAGGCGGCCGATCGTGTCCCCGAGGTCATGCCTCCCGTGGAGGTAGTTCTCGCAGCGCGCCGTCAGGGTGAAGCGGAACGGCAGGCGTCTCGCGCAGGCGGCGGCCGCCTGGACGCGCTCCACGGCCAGGGCGCTGTCGTAAATGGGCCTGGCCTCGTCGTCCGTTGCATCCTCGATCGAGCCCCCGACTATCCCGGTGGCCCCGGCCAGGCGTATCGTCTCGGCCACGGCCTCGGGCGCGTCTCCAAACCCGTTCCCCAGGTCGGCGCTCACCGGAAGATCGGTGGCCTCCGCGATCTGCCTGAGGTGCGCCAGCGTTGCGTCAAGGGACACGGTGTTGTCCCGCCGTCCCACCGAGAAGGCGAAACCGGCGCTCGTCGTCGCGAGCGCCCTGAAGCCCAGGTGGGCCAGGACGCGCGCGGTCCCGACATCCCAGGGGTTGGGGATGATGAAGGCGGCGGGCTGGCGGTGCAGGCCCCAGAAGAGCTCGGCTTTCTCGGCGTGGGTCGGCATGGGCGGTCAGGCAGACGGCGCCATTCCAAGCGTTCCACCGACGATTTCGACAAAATTGCGCTCCTCTCGCAGGATGAGCCTCTTTGACTGGGCCATGTCGAAGTTGGAGCGCGCCTCGGGGTCGGCCCTGAGGCGCGCCCGGTAGGCCTCGTAGGAGGCCAGGCTGTCGAAGGCGATCAGCCCCCACGCGATGTCGTTGGTGCCCTCGCTGGGCAGGAAATAGCCGACGAGGCAGCCGCCGCAGCGGGGGATGATCCGGCCCCAGTTCTCGCAGTACTGTCTGAAGGCGTCGCGCTGGAAGGGGTCGATCTGGTAGCGGATGATGCAGGTGATCTTCATGGGCATTGGTTTTGGGGACGGAGGCGCGGCCTGCGACGACCTCCCGAGGGAGGCGGCCACCACCCAGAGCGCGCCGGCCTTGATCGCCGTCCTCCGCCCCATGGTGTTGCCGGTCTCGGCGGTCATCGTTGCCGCTCCAACTTACCCTTTGCCTTCCCGCGATGCTTCGTTCAAAGACGAAGTATGGATGCAATGGAGTCCGTCGACGCTGCCGCGTCCAACATCGCCTCGGCGATCGGGGAGCCGGCAAGGGCCAGGATCCTCTACTGCCTCATGGACGATCGCGCACGGACGAGCACGGAGCTGGCCGCCGTGGCGGACGTGGGCACGTCAACCGCGAGCGCCCACCTCGACCGCCTGCTGAAGGCGCACTTGCTCAAGGTTGCCGCGCAGGGCAGGCACCGCTACTACAGCCTGGCGGGCCCCGAGGTGGGGCGGATACTCGAGGGGCTCAGCGCCCTCGCCGGCGCGTCGAGCCCGAGATTCATTCCGCGAACGCCGGACAGGCTCAGGGTCGCCCGAACCTGCTATGACCACATCGCGGGGAGCCTGGGCGTGATGCTGCACGACCGGATGCTCGCGCTAGGCTGGGTGGCGCGCGCCGGGGAGGGCGCCACCTACGAGATTTCCGAAAGAGGGCGGGCGAAGCTAGGAGAGATCGGGATTGCAGCGGGTGAGCTGGAGAGCCGCAGGCGCCGGGTGGCCTACGGATGCCTCGATTGGAGCGAGCGCCGGGCGCACCTCGGAGGCTCCCTTGGGGCGGCCCTTCTCAGCCTGGCGCTCAAGAGGAAGTGGCTCGCCCGGGAGCTTGACGGGAGGGGATTGACCCCGACCTCGTTCGGGCGCCAAGAGCTTCGCCGTTTCTTTGGAGTGGATGTTCGCAGCTAAGCGGGAGTGCCCGGGGGCCAGCGCAGACCGGCGGACCTCGCTGCCGCGGCCCCCTCGCGCCGCGTGGGGCAAATTCCGCTCGATCTGCCGCATTGACGACCTAATGTCGGTGTCCATGCCTGCAAGTGTCAGCGTCCGCGATCTGGCAAGGCGCTACGGCACCGTGGAGGCCCTCCGCGGCATCAGCTTTGACGTCGAAGCCGGAGAAATCTTCGGGCTGCTCGGGCCCAACGGCGCCGGCAAGACGACGGCGCTCGAATGCATCCTGGGCCTGCGCCGTCCGGACTCGGGCGCGGTCTCCATCGGCGGGATCGACGCGCTGGCCCGGCCCGAGGAGGCAAAGCAGCTCGTCGGGGCCCTGATCCAGGCCGCGACCCTCCAGGACAGGATCACGCCCCGGAAGGCCCTCGGCCTCTTCGGAGCGTTCTACAGCGCGCCCGCGGACGTCGGGGGCCTGATTGCCCAGTTTGGGCTGACCTCCAAGGCCGACGCCCCGTTCGACTCGCTCTCGGGCGGCCAGCGCCAGCGTCTGTTCCTCGCCCTCGCCTTCGTCAACAACCCCAGCCTCGTCGTGCTCGACGAGCCCACGGCCGGGCTCGACCCCAGGTCCCGCCGGGAGCTGCACGACCTCATCGCCGGGATGCGGGCGGCCGGGCGGACGGTCCTCCTGAGCACCCACGACCTAGAGGAGGCCAACAGCCTCTGCGACAGGATCGCCATCCTCGACCGCGGGAGCATCGTCGCCACGGCGCGGCCCCGGGACCTGATCTCCGCTTTCCATTCCCGCGCGGGCATCGAGGTGAGGACGGCGAGGCCGCTGGAGGAATCCCGCATGCTGTCGCTGGCCGGGGTGACGGAGTGCCGCCTGCACGAGGGCACGTGGAAGCTCGGGACGGCCAACGTGAACGAGACCCTGGTCGCACTCGCCAAGTGCGTGGAGGAGGGCGGCAACGAGTTCGTGGACCTGAGGATAGTGCGGCCGTCGCTCGAGGACGTCTTCCTGTCCCTCACCGGGCGCGCGTGGTCGGAGACGGGGGAGGGGAAATGAGGCCGCCTGCAAAGGCGATGTCGGGTCTGTACCGGCACTTCCTGCTGAGCCTGGACCTCAATTTCCGGAGCAAGCAGGCGATCGTCTACGGCTACCTCGTCCCGGTCATGTTCCTGGTGGCGTACGGGAGCGTCTTCCGGGCGGAATCCCCCGCGCTGCTCGGCCAGATCGGACAACTGCTGACGATCACCATCCTCGGCGGCGCGTGCTTCGGCATGCCCACCGCGCTGGTGGCCGAGCGAGAGAGGGGGATCTGGCGCCGGTACCGCCTGCTGCCGGTCGCCACGAGCAGCCTCGTCGCGGGCGTGCTCGCCGCCCGGGTGGTCATCATCGCCTCGGCGGCCGTCCTGCAGGTGGGCCTTGCCCACCTCGCGTACGGCACGCCGCTGCCCGTGCACCCCGTCCAGACAGCCGCGGCGGTCCTCCTCGTCACGGCCTCGTTCCTGGGGCTCGGGCTCGTGGTCGCGGCCGTGGCGGATGACGTGCCCTCCGTCCAGGCGCTGGGGCAGTGCCTGTTTCTCCCCATGATCATGATCGGCGGGGTCGGCATCCCGCTCCTTGCGCTTCCCGTCTGGGCCCAGAGGGCCGCGGGCTTCATGCCCGGGCGCTACGCCGTTGAGCTGCTCCAGCAGGTCTACTGCGATACCGACGGGATCGTCGGCGGGGGCTTCAGCATCATCGCCCTCGTCGTCATCGGGGCGGGCGCGGCCCTCGTGGGGGCGCGGCTCTTCCGCTGGGAGGCCGGCCGTCGGATAGGGGGCCGAACCTGGGCGTGGGTCGGGGCCGCGCTCTCGGCCTGGGTGGCCGTGGGGCTCGCCGCTGCCATGACCGGCCACCTGGCGCCGGCGCTGCCGCCCGACATCGGCTTTGAGGCGATCACCGAGGCCGAGATCGGCAGCATCACCTACACGGACCTCCCGGGCGACGACGAGTTCGTCAGCCGCCTGGCCAGGCCCTTCCGCGAGGGCGACGCAATGCATGGGGCGGGCGGATTCGCCGAGAGGCTGAAGGGATGGGCCCCGGGCCATGTCGCCGACGCCGGCCAGGCCGCCCGCAACCTCCTTTGCGCCGCCGGAATAGCCGACGTGAGCCAGGACCTTCACGAGGGCGAGATTGCACGGATCGTCTTCGACGACCTGCGCTCGCGGCACGACGACGCCCGCCTCTGCCGCATCCTCGCATGGATCATCCTCTATCCCCAGGAGGGCACGGCGGTCACCGCCGCGCCGGAACTCGGCCTGAGGCACCAGATCAAGGAGGAGATCGTCCGCGAGAGGATGGTCCTGTACGCGACGAAGTTCCTCGGGCGCCTGCGCGGAAAGATCAAGGACTGAGCCGGGGTTCCCGCGGACCCAAAACCGCATCCGTTTGACCCTGCAACGCTTGTGTCTTTGCTTGCGCCCGCTGGCCCGTCCGACCTTTCTTGGATGAGCCGCTGCAGGAACCCACCACCACGCCGCACGCATGCCCTACGAGTTGAGCTCCAGCGGACGCACGACCGCGCTTTTCGACGACGACGTCTGGGAGGACCTTCTTAACTATATAGAGGAGAAGCGTGTCATCCCGATCGTCGGTCCCGAGCTGCTCAAGGTGGACACCGAGGCCGGCCCGCGCCTCCTGATGGAGCTCCTTGCGGAGCGGCTGGCCGCACGCCTTGGAGTCGACCCCACTCCGCTGCCGAAGCCGCTCGCGCTCAACGACGTCGTGTGCAGCTACCTCGCCGGCCACGGCCGGCGGGAGGAGGCCTACACCCGGCTGCGCACGATCATGCGCGAGGCCGCGTTCAAACCCCCGCTGCCCCTGCGCCAGCTCGCCGAGATCACGGACTTCAACCTCTATGTCACGATGACGTTCGACCCGCTCCTGGAGCAGGCCGTGAACGACGTCCGTTTCGGGGGCGCCCAGAACACCGAGGTGATCGCCTATGCGCCCAACCGCGTGGCGGACCTCCCGGTGGAGCGCGACGACCTTCAGCGGCCCGTCGTCTACCACCTTCTCGGCCGCCTTTCCGCCTCTCCCACCTACGTCATCTCCGACGAGGACATGCTCGAGTTCGTCTGCGCGCTCCAGAGCGAGCACCTGACGCCCGAGAAGCTCTTCCACGCCCTGGAGCACAACCACCTCCTGGTGATCGGCAGCTCGTTCTCCAACTGGCTCGCCCGCCTGTTCCTGCGCATGACCAAGCGCCGCCGCCTGTCCGACCCGCGCGACGTGGGCGAGATCCTGGCGGACAACCACAGCACCCGCGACGTCCGCCTCGTGTCGTTCCTGCAGCAGGTGAGCATGCGCACGCGCCTTTTCTCGGGCGCCGAGGAGTTCGTGGCGGAGCTGCACCGCCGGTGGACCGCGCGCCGTGGCGTTGCGCCCTCGCCTTCCGCGGCCTCGCCCTCGAGGTTTCTTCCGCCGGCCCGGGAGATGCCGGAGAATGCCGTCTTCATCAGCTACGCGCGCGAGGACCTCCCTGCCGTCCAGGTGCTGAAGGCCAGCCTCGACGCCGCCGGGATCACGACCTGGTTCGACCTCGACCGCCTGGAGAGCGGCGACGACTACGACCGAAAGATCCGGGGCAACATCGGGCGGTGCTCGTTCTTCATCCCGGTGATCTCCGCCACGACGCAGCGCCGGCATGAGGCGTATTTCCGCCGCGAGTGGAGCTACGCCGTCGACCGCACGCGCGCCATGGCGGACGGGGCGGTGTTCATCCTGCCCGTGTGCATCGACCAGACGTCCGAGGCGGACGCCATCGCTCCGGAAAAGTTCAGGAACGTCCATTTCGCCCGGCTCTCGGGCGGGGAGCCCAGCCCCGAGTTCATCCGGCGCTTGAAGGAGCTCCTCGACGCCCGACGCGAATGAAGCCCGCAGCCCCCGTCGCGACCGTCGACGCCCAGAACCCCTGGCTCGGCCTGGTCTCCTTCACCGAGGAGACCCGGGGCTACTTCCACGGCCGCGACGAGGAGGTCGCCGAGCTCGGCAGGCGCGTCCAGCGCAAGCTGCTGACGGTGCTCTTCGGCCAGTCCGGCCTCGGCAAGACCTCGATCCTTCAGGCCGGGCTCGTCCCGCGCCTCCGGCCCGAGGGCTTCTGTCCGGTCTACGTTCGGATCGACTACGACCCGGGCTCCCCATCGCCGTCCGAGCAGATCAAGCAGGCCGTCTTCCGCTCGACGGGGGCCGTCGGCAGCTGGACGCAGTCCGGCTCAGCCGTGGAAGGGGAGACGCTCTGGGAATTCCTCCACCACCGCGACGATGTCCTCAAGGACGCCACGGGCCGGGCGCTGATCCCGATCCTGATCTTCGACCAGTTCGAGGAGATCTTCACCCTCGCCCAATCCGACGACGCGGGCAGGCGCCGCGCCCACGAGTTCCTCGCCGACCTGGCCGACCTCGTCGAGAACCGGCCCCCGGCCGCGCTTGAGGCTAGGATCGACCGCGACGAGGCCGACGCCGCACGCTTCGACTTCGCGCGCGCCGACTACCGCATCCTCATCTCGCTGCGCGAGGACTACCTGGCGCACCTGGAGGGCCTGAAGG
>CAYNLL010000013.1:0-17893 GCA_964398015.1 uncultured Opitutaceae bacterium
CCTGTTGAGCCCGAAGATGAGCTCCACCATGGAATCCTGGTTGTCGCCGTCCAGTTTGCCGGTCGGTTCGTCGCAGAAGAGGATCTTCGGGGTGTTGACGAACGCCCGCGCGAGCGCCACGCGCTGCTGCTCGCCGCCGGAGAGCTGGACCGGGTAGTGGTCGGCCCGGCTGGCGAGGCCCACGCGATCGAGGAGCGCGCGGGCGCGGGGCTCGCACCCGCGCTCCCCGCGCAGCTCGAGCGGGACCAGCACGTTCTCGAGAGCGGTCAGGGTCGGGATCAGCTGGAAGTTCTGGAAGACAAAGCCGACGCTCGCGTTGCGAACGCGGGCGCGGGCGTCCTCATCGAGGGCGTCCAGCCGCTCACCCGCAAGGTCGACCGAGCCCCCGGTCGCGCGGTCGAGCCCGGCGCAGAGGCCAAGGAGCGTCGTCTTGCCGCTGCCGCTCGGCCCCACGACGGCCATGCTGGCCCCCTCGGCCAGCTCGAAGGTCGCCTCGTGGAGCACGGTCAGCGGGCCGGCCGCCGTCCTGTAGGTCTTGGTGAGGCGCTCGACGCGGAGCATCGCTTGCGAAGGCATGGCGGATAGGAAGCACGCGCTCCAGTCGAGCGCAAACTGGAACCGGGCAATGCGCCGAGGCCGGCGCGCGCGCCCGAAAACTCTGGAACATCGCGCCAACGTCACGCATGCCGTTTGGGGTGAACCTGGATGCACGCCTCCCCTCACGGGCGGGCCGGGCCCGATTCGGGCTGGCCGCCCTCGCGCTGTGTCTCGGCTCCTGCGCCCTGGTCCGGGCCGACTCCGCGGACGGCGCCGCACGCACGGTCGTGTTCTTCGGCGACAGCCTGACGGCAGGCTACGGGCTCGCCGACCCCGCCACGCAGTCCTTCCCTGCGCTGATCCAGCAGAGGATCGACGCCGGGCACCTGCCGTGGCGGGTGGTGAACGCCGGCCTGAGCGGCGAGACCAGCGCCGGCGGTCTGCGCAGGATCGACTGGGTCCTCAGGCAGAGGGTGGACGTGCTCGTGCTCGAGCTCGGCGCCAACGACGGCCTCAGGGGAACCGCCCCCGAGGTGACCCGGGACAACCTGCAGGCGATCATCGACAAGGTGCGCGCAAAGTACCCCGCCGCCCAGATCGTCCTCGCCGGGATGCGCATGCCGGGCAGCATGGGTCCGGATTATGCCGAGGCGTTCCGCGCCGTGTTCGCAGGCCTCGCGTCCAGGAACGGGCTGGTGCTGATTCCCTTCCTTCTGGATGGGGTGGCGGGACAGCCTGCGCTGAACCAGGCCGATACGATCCACCCGACGGCTCCGGGCGAAGTCATCATCGCAGCCACCGTTTGGAAAGCAATCGGCCCATTCTTGGAGAAGTGACTATAACTCATTTATATATAATATATTATGAAATTTAATGGCACTTATAAAATTTCGATCAATTCCGCCTTGCCACTGCAAATGATTTGTATCAAGGTCGCGCAATGGTCCGGCTGAAGGTATGCGCCTTTGTGGCTGCGTTTTCCGCATTGCTGTGCGGAAAGGCTTGGGCCCAAACGACGATTACGTGGACGGGCTACGGGGACACGACGAATTGGTCCGACACGAATTGGAGTCCGGAACCCTCCGGTTTTGGTTCCTACGCGGCCGTGTTCAACTTGGGCACTCTGGAGTCTGGAGTCACCACCGTTTCCACGGTCGATAACCCTGACGCCATCGTCTCGGTAACCGTAACGGGCACGAATGGCGGCTTCGGATTGGCCCTCAATAGCACAGGAGGGTCCACCCTGACCATTGGGACCTCGCTGACGATAAACACCTCGGACCCGGTGACGATCAATGTGCCGCTTCTCGGGAGCGGCTCGGTGACCAGCAACGGGGTCGTCTTCGACGACGCGGGCATCGGCGGAGTCCTCACGCTCACCGGTGCCAATCAATATACAGGGGGAACCTTCATCAATTTGGGAACGCTGGTCGTCGGTTCGAGCAGCACGGGCGGCGTCGACCTGAGCGTCGTGACGGGGCCCGTGGGCACGGGCACGCTCACGATGAACAACGGCACCAACCTGACGACACCGGACACCAATACCTACTCGGTCGGAAACAGCATTTTCCTCGGCAACGGCAACCCGTATTCCTCCTCGAATTTCGTCACGGTCCTCGGGGGCAGCGTCGGCGGGAATCTCGTGCTCGGCGGGACGATCTCGGGCCCCGCGGGTCTTCAGCTTCCCGCCGGAACGGACGGGACGAACACCCTCACGCTGACGTCGCCCTTCAGCACGTTCAGCGGCGGCGTCAGCCTGGGCACCGGCAGCGCGACACTCGTGGTCGGCGCGAGCAGCTCGTCCGACGGCGAGGTCTACGAGGGGCCCCTGGGCACGGGCACCCTCATGCTCAGCAACGGGAACAACTTCACGACTCCAGGGAACGACACCTCGTACGAGGTCGACAACGCGATCACCCTCTGCGGCGGCGGCACCATCACGCTGATGGGCGACACCGAGGGATACGCCTACCTCACCCTGGGCGGGACGATCACCGGGAGCTCGGCGCTCGAGCTGGCCTCGGGGCTGGACGGCAACAACTACCTGGCCCTCACCTCGCCAAACAGCACCTTCAGCGGCGGTCTCACAGTAGATGAAGGCCCCACGACCCTCGCGGTCGGGGCGAGCAGCTTCGCAGTCGACGGGGTCGTCCAGTACGGGCCCCTGGGCACGGGGACCCTCACGCTCAACACCTCGAACAACCTCACGACAACGGGCGGAACACAGGAGATCGACAACGCGATCACGCTCCTGAGCACGGAGGGGGGAAACGTGAACATGTTCGAGGGATACTCGGACGTGGGCCTGACGCTCACGGGGACCATCGGCGGACCCGGGGGTCTGACCGTGTACTCGTCCTACGACAGCTTGGGAAACACCCTCACCCTCACCTCGCCGAGCAGCACGTTTGGCGGCGGCGTCCAGGTCCTGTCGGGCAACACGACGCTCGTGGTCGGCGCGAGCAGCACGAGCTCCGACGGGGTGGTGACCCAGGGGCCGCTCGGGACGGGCACGCTCATGCTGAGCAGCGGCAATAATTTCACGACCACGGGCACGAGCTGCTTCGAGATCGACAACGAGATCACGCTCTGCGGGGGCGGCACCGTCACCCTCCTCGGCGACACCGCCAGCGCGATGCTCACGCTGGGCGGAAACATCTACGGATACTCGACCCTCGAGGTCGCCGCGGGCACGGATGGCAACAACTCCCTGACCCTCACCTCGCCCTACAGCACGTTCAGCGGAGGCGTGCGGGTCGACTCGGGCAACACCACCCTCGCCATCGGCGCGAGCAGCTCGTCCGACGGCGAGGTCTACGAGGGCCCCCTGGGGACGGGCACACTCATGCTGAGCAACGGCAACAATTTCACGACCACCGGCAGCGGCCCCTTCGAGATCGACAACGAGATCACGCTCTGCGGGGGCGGCACCGTCACCCTCCTCGGCAACAACCCAGGCGCGACGCTCACGCTGGGCGGGGAGATCTACGGGTCCGCGGCCTTCGAGCTCGCCGCGGGCACGGACGGCAGCAACACCCTGGTGCTGACCTCGCCCTACAGCACGTTCAGCGGCGGCGTGCGCGTCGACTCGGGCAACACCACCCTCGTCGTTGGGGCGAGCAGCTCGTCCGAGGGCTCGGTCTACGAGGGCCCCCTGGGGACGGGCACGCTCATGCTGAGCAACGGCAACAATTTCACGACCACCGGCACCAGCTGCTTCGAGATCGACAACGAGATCACGCTCTGCGGCGGCGGCACCGTGACCCTCCTCGGCGACACCGCCAGCGCGATGCTCACGCTGGGCGGGAGCATCACCGGATACTCGACCCTCGAGGTCGCCGCGGGCACGGATGGCAGCAACTCCCTGACCCTCACCTCGCCTTACAGCACGTTCAGCGGAGGCGTGCGGGTCGACCCGGGCAACACCACCCTCGCGGTCGGGGCGAGCAGCTCGTCCGACGGCGAGGTCTACGAGGGCCCCCTGGGGACGGGCACGCTCATGCTGAGCAACGGCAACACCTTCACGACGACCGGCGACGGCACGTACACGATCGGCAACGACATCACGCTCTGCGGCGGCGGCACCGTGTACCTCCTCGGAGGCAATTACAACAACACGCTCACGCTGACGGGGACAATCTCCGGGTCCTCGGCGCTCGAGCTCAACTCGCCCGGCGAGGACGGATCGACCTCCCTGAACCTGACCTCGCCGTTCAGCACGTTCACCGGGGGCGTCCGCGTCGAGCCGGGGTACACGAGCCTCGCGGTCGGGGCGAGCAGCTCGTCCGACGGCTCCGTGTACGAGGGCCCGCTGGGGACGGGCACGCTCATGCTGAGCAACGGCAACAATTTCACGACCACCGACAGCAGCTGCTACACGATCGGAAACAACATCACGCTTTGCGGCGGGGGCACCGTGTACCTGCTCTACGTGAACGACAACCCGATGCTCACGCTGAGCGGCGCGATCAGCGGGGGTTCGGCGATCGAGGTCGCCAGCTCGAGCACCGACGGAGGCAGCGAGTACCGCCTCGATCTCACGTCGGCCGCCAGCACCTTCAGCGGCGGAATCAGCGTCGACGAGGGGAACACGATTCTGGCGGTGGGCGCGAGCAGCACGGGCACGGGATCAGGCGTGACCGCGGGTCCGCTTGGGACCGGGACCCTGATGCTCAGCAACGGGAACGACTTCACGACCACCGGAAGCGAATGCTTCACGATCGGCAACAACATCACCCTCTGCGACGGCGGCACGGTCACGCTGCTCGGCGGGACCATGGGTTCGATGCTCACGCTGACCGGCATGATCTCCGGGGGCTCGACGCTCGAGGTCGCCAACGCGGGATGCGGTGGAACGAACATCCTCACGCTGACGTCGGGATGCAGCACCTTCAGCGGCGGCGTGATCGTCGACGCCGGGACGACGACGCTGGTGGTCGGGGCCAGCGGCAACGGCCCCGCGACGGACTTCTCGGAGGGACCCCTCGGCACCGGCTCGCTCTCCCTCGGGTCCGGCACCACGCTCGCCCCTTCCGCGGACACCCAGGTGACCCTGCCGAACGCCCTTTTCGTGGGCAGCTCGGTGGCGCTCGGCAATGGCAACACCGGCGGAAGCCTCACGCTTCTCGGGACGGTCGGCGACCTCAGCGGCCCCGGCTCGCTGGTCATCAACGGCACCATCGACCTCGAGGGAGTGAACACGTACTCGGGCGGCACGAGCCTGTCGGACGGCTCGACGCTTTACGTGGGCAACTCCAGCTCGCTTGGCACCGGGGCGCTCGCCGCGGACGCCTTCGCGGTGGCCCCGGTCCTGGCGCCGTCGCCCCTCGGCGGGAGCGTCAGCATCCCCAACAACATCGTGATCAACGCAACGGGGCTGGTCCTCAACACCCCGGGAGCGACCACCACCCTCACGCTCTCCGGCGTGATCAGCGATTTCGACAGCTTCGACCCGCTGACCATCCTCGGCCCGGTCACGCTGAACGGGAACAACACCTATTCCGGGGGAACGACGATCACCAACGTCACGAACGCCGGCGGCGTCACCGTCGGAACCGACACCGGTCTCGGCACGGGGCCCGTGAACTCGATCGGGAGCCTCCTCAACTTCCTGAGCTCCGCCCCCAGCCTCACGTACGCGGTGTTTGACACGACCACAGCAAACTTCGCCGGCAGCCCGGTGCTCACCGACCTCTCGCTCACGAGCTCGACGCTCAACTTCAACGGCCCGTCGGCCGACGTGGTCGACATGTACAGCGACAACCCCGGCTCCACCAACGCCATCAACCTCGGCGAGGACACCGCCCTCACCTTCCATGTCTCGAATGGGAACGAGACCGACTACTACGGCACGATCACCGGCGCCACGGGGAGCCTGGTCGTCAACGGCGCGGGCCTGCTGAACCTGGGCGGCGCAAACACGTATGGCGGGGGAACGAGCGTGACCAACGGGCTGCTTGTCGCGGGCAGCAACACCGCATTCGGGTCCGGCCCCGTCTCGGTCACCGGCGTCGGCGCATTGGGGATGTCCCCCGGCGTGACGGTCGAGAACACGGTCGACTTCACCTCGGGGGCGATCGGCGGCTACGGGACGTTCGCCCCCACCGCGCTATCGACGTTCGACTTCCAGGGCGGCTCGGTGGTCACCGCGGGCCGCGGTCTCCTCGGCGTGGG
Organism: uncultured Opitutaceae bacterium; assembly: GCA_964398015.1. GTDB lineage: Bacteria > Verrucomicrobiota > Verrucomicrobiia > Opitutales > Opitutaceae > Palsa-1447. The sequence goes on from CAYNLL010000013.1 coordinate 6,211, forward strand.
CGGCTCGGGAGGGCCTCCCGTCCAGGGCATGCTCACCTTTGGGCCTAACACGTCCGTGGTCTTCGGCCCGAACGGCGTGTATGACTTCGCCATCCAGAACTCGGGGGCCGGCGCCGTGGCGGGCACCGATTACAGCACGCTTGCGCTCAACGGCGCGTTCAGCATCACGGCGACGAGCTCAAATCCGTTCACGATCAATCTCCTGTCGGTCACCCCCTCGGGCTCCCTCGGCGAGGCGGTGATCAACGCCGACCAATCCTACACGTGGACGCTGCTGACGACATCCACGCCCATCTCCTCTTTCAACGCGGCGGACTTCACCATCTCGACGAGCCTGTTCACCTACAACCTGGGAACCTTGGCCCCGAGCCAGTTCTCGATCACGGAGGGCGCGGGCGACACCAGCCTCGTGCTGAACTTCACGCCCGTCCCCGAGCCCTCGACCTGGATGCTGATGGCGAGCGGCCTGTGCGCGCTGGGTACCGCGGTGCGCCGTCGCAGGCGCTGACCCGAGCCCTTTCCAGGGCAGCGCTCGAGGCGCGGGGCGAAAACCCCAATGGGGGGCGCCGCAAGGGATTACGGCACCGGGTTTTCCGACGGGGGAAACGACTTGCTGTTGCAAATCAATTGTACCATTACGGCTCCATGCTTCGACTAAGAATTCCTGTCCTTGCATTGTCAGCGCTCGCGATCGCCGCGACGTCGCGAGCTCAGGTGGTCACGTGGGGCGGCGGGTTCCCGAATGACAAGTACAGCGTGGGGTCGAATTGGTTCGGCGGCGTGGCGCCCGCAAACGGAGACACCCTCCTGTTCAACGACAACTCGGATTCGGCGCTGAATATCGACGTCGCAGGCGTGTCCATCGCGGGGATCACGGTCGTCTCGTCCTCGTCAACCGGGGGGGCTAATATCGACATCTTCGGCGCGAACGCGCTCACGATCGGCTCCGGTGGCGTGACGGCCTCGAGCGACGACGGACCCTATGACAGCAGCCAGATCACCTTTGACGTCCCGGTGATCCTTTCGGCAAACCAGACGTGGGGCCATAACAGCAACCCGTACGGGTCGATCCAGGTCAACGGTGCGATCACCGGGGCCTTCTCCCTGACGTTTACCGGAGACGGCGAGACGCCGGCGACGTTCACCCTTAATTCCAGCGCCAGCACGTTCTCCGGGGGGCTCACCTTGTCCGGCCAGTTCGTCTCCCTCATCGTCGGCTCCAGCAGCGCCGGTCCGGCCGGCGCGCCGACCTCCGGGCCGGTGGGGACGGGAACCCTGACGCTCGGCGACGGCACCACCCTGACGAGCGGGGGCGGCGGTCCGGTCACCCTCGCCAATCCGATCTCCGCGGGAGACAACACCAACGGCGCCGGCATCACCTTCGGCGGTCCCGCGGGCTTCAACAACGGGGGCAGCACCCAGATGACCCTGTCGGGACCCGTCACGATGAACGACGCCGACATCGAGTTCGACATGGGGCAGAACTCAGCGGTCACCTTCTCCGGCAACCTCAACGGCTACACCGCCGGGGTCTGCCTCGACTTCGGCTCGGGCAATGGCGGCGAGGCCGGCAACGGGTATGCGATCCTCCAGGGCACGATCACGAACGTGAACCGGCTCGACCTCGAGGACAACGTCTCCGTGATCCTGGACGGGCCGGGCCCGTCGCAGATCAGCACGCTTGAGGACATCGGGTTCGAGGGCTCGTCGACCACGACCTACCTGGGCATGGGCAGCGGCTACGCGGGCTCCGTCGCGGGCCTCCTGACGTTCGTCTATGAGCCGGGCTTCCAGGGGACCCTGGGCTTCGACACCATCTCGGGCCCGACGACGACCTTCCCCGACAACATCGACCTCACGAACTTCCAGTCCGAGGGCGGCAGTTTCGTGGGCCTGGGATCCGCGACGTCCGCCATCCTGACCGGCACGATCACGCCTCCGGGCGGGTTGTCGGGCATGAATTACCCCTTTGGCGGGGGCGGCGGGACGCTCACCGTGGACAGCTCGCTTTCCGACGGCTACGGCGACGGACCGGTGCCCCGGAGCCTCACGCTTTCCCAGGGCAACGCCCCGCTGACGCTCATCCTCTCGGGGGAGCTCACCTACTCGGGGAGCACCTACATCAACGGGGGGGCGCTCATCTTCAACACGCCGGTGCCGAGCTCCGGGCAGATCAACCTGAACTCGGGCTATGTCGGCGTCACGGCGGACGCGGGCTTTGCGGGATCCGAGCAGAATTTCATCAACCTGCTCAGCAGCATCCCCGAGACGGCCGGCGTGATCGGGTTCGATTCACTGACGGGCCAGTATGTCGTGACGAGCCCCCTCAACATGGCCGGGCTTGGGACCGGAGTCTACCTCGGCACGGCGACGTCCGTGAACTACATGGGGACGATCGTTCCCAATTCCAACATCTACCAGTTCGCCGGGGTGAAGGGCGGGCAGGTCACCGTCTCGACATCGCTTAACGACGGCGACGGCCCGTACGCGGTCGCCGTCGGGCTTCCCTATCCCGTCGAGTCCTTCAATCCGGTGACCGGCACCATGAGCCAGTCCACAGTCACGCTCGCGGGCGCCAACTTTTACAGCGGCGGGACGACGCTCAACAGCGGATACCTGGACGTGACGAACTACAACTCGCTCGGAAGCGGGCCGCTCTACGTGCCCGACTCGCCCGTCGGCGGGGGCGGATGGGTCGCCACGCTGGCCGCCTCGGGCGGGCCCGTCACGCTCCCGAACAACATCTACGTCCCCAACGGCGGCCTCGCGCTCAACACGGGCAGTTCCAACCTCCTTACGCTCACCGGCACGATCGGCAACTTCATCAACGGGGACTCCACGGACGTCGGCCAGCTCGGGATCTTCGGGCCCGTGGACATTGAGGCGGACAACTCCTACTCCGGGGGCACGACCATCAACACCGGCGGCGCCACGGTGACCGTCGGCGCGGACACGGGGCTGGGGACGGGCCCGGTCTATGCGAGCAACTCCGTGCTCAACTTCACGAGCGCCAACCCGATCCTCGGCTCGCCCGAGGGCACTCAGTCGCAGCAGGTGCAGCTCTCCGGCACGACGGCGACGTTCTCGGGCTATCCCTCCATCTACGCGATGTTGCTCCAGGGGTCCACGGTCAACTTCAACGGCACGGGAGCCTATGTCGCCGGCCTCGATGACCCCCCGAACTCGGGATCGGTCATCAACCTGGGAGCCGGCACCCAGCTCACGATCGACCTCAACAGCCCCGGCGGCAACGGCTCGACCTTCCACGGGGACATCACCGGGTCCTACGGCAGCCTGTCCGTCATCAACTCCTCCGACGGCGGCAACGAGAGCCTGGACCTCAGGGGAGCGAACACCTACGGCGGCGGGACGACAATCGCGCCAAACGCCCTCATCATCGCGAGCAACAACTCCGCCCTGGGCACCGGGGCCGTGAACATCCTGGCCGGCGGCGGCCTCGTCGTGAACACCGGCGTCACGGTGACCAACCCCATCAACCTCACGGACGGCGGCGGTCTCGCGGGTTTCGGAACGTTTGCTCCCGGAGGGTCGCTCACGATCCAGAACGGCTCGATCATCGACCCGGGCCGCGGCGGGATAGGCCACGGCAGCGGGGACTCGCAGGTCCCCTTCCCGGGAACGCTGACGTTCGGGGGCGGGACCTCGCTCACGTTCGGCGGGGCGGGTAACTTCCTGTTCTCGATCACGGACGCAAACGGGACGGCGGGATCGGGCTACGGGACCCTCTCGCTCGGCACGGGCTCGCTCAACATCACGGCGACGCCGGGAAGCCCCTTCCAGATCGACCTCTACTCGTATGATGCGTCCGCCGCCGCGGCTGGGCAGGCCGCGAACTTCAACTCGGGGCTGCCGTTCACCTGGACCATCGTCACGGCCGCCTCCATCACCAACTTCAACGCCAGCGACTTCACGTTCAACCTCTCCAATTTCCAGAACCCGATCGGCGCCGGCATGTTTTACGTCTCGGAGAATGTCGGCGACACGAGCCTCATGCTGAACTTCACGCCGGTCCCCGAGCCTTCGACCTGGGCGCTGATGGCGAGCGGGCTCTTCGCGGTCGGGGCCGCCGTCCGCAGGCGCCGCCGTTGACCTGGCGTCCGCTCCTCCTTGCCGCGGCCGCCCTGCTGGCCGCCACGGGATGCGCCCGCAGGGAGGCGCCCGAGGCCGCCGCCGCCCGGGCGCAGACGCTCCTCCTGGGCAACGGGGCGGAGCCCGAGGACCTCGACCCCCAGGTCGTCACCGCCTACACCGACCAGAACATCCTGCTCGCCCTGTTCGAGGGGCTGACCGCGATCGACGAGCGGACGTCGCAGCCCGTTGCGGCCGCGGCCGAGTCCTGGGAGGCGTCCACGGACGGCCTCACCTGGACCTTCCACCTGAGGGCCGGGCTCGCCTGGTCCAACGGCGAGCCCCTCACCGCGGGCGACTTCGTCCTGTCGTGGAGACGCATGCTCTCCCCCGCGTTCGCCGCCGAGTACGCCTACCTGCTCTACCCCATCAGGAACGCCCAGGCCCTCAACGAGGGCAAGCTCGCCGACCCGGCGGCTCTCGGGGTGAGCGCGCCCGACGCGAGGACGGTGCGGATCGAGCTCGCGCGGCGCACGCCGTACCTGCCCGTTCTGGTGGCCCTCCCGCCGTGGTATCCCGTGAACCCCAGGGTCCTCGAGCGCTTCGGCGCCACCGAGAAGCGCGGGACCGGGTGGACGCGGCCGGGCAGCCTGGTCGGGAACGGTCCGTTCACCCTCTCGGAGTGGGTGCCCAATGCCCGCATCACGGTGGCCAGGAACGAGCGCTACTGGAATGCGGCCGCGGTCACGCTCCGGCGGATCGTCTTCTTCCCGACCGAGAGCCCCGACGTGGAGGAGCGCGACTTCCGCGCGGGCCAGCTCCACGTGACGTACGCCCTCCCGGTGGCCAAGATCCCCGAATACCGCGCGAAGGACCCGGACAGGCTGAGGATCGACCCCTTCCTGCAGACGTTCTTCCTGCGCTTCAACGTGGGCCGCGCGCCGTTCGGCGACCCCAGGGTGCGGCAGGCGCTCTCGCTCGCGATCGACCGCGACGCGATCGCCGCGCGCGTCCTCTCGGGGGCATTCCCGCCGGCCCACGCGTTCACGCCCCCCGACTGCGGGGGCTACACGGCCCGCGCCCGCGTGGACCTCGACGCGGACGCGGCCCGCAGGCTCCTCGCCGAGGCGGGCTTCCCGGGGGGCCGCGGGTTCCCGCAGGTGGAGGTCCAGGCGAGGAACGACGAGGTCCAGCCGGCCGTCATGGAGGCCGTCCAGGAGATGTGGCGCCGGGAGCTGGGGATCCGCGTCACGCTCGCGACCCTCGAGCAGAAGACGTGGCTCCAGAACCAGCAGACCCTCAACTACGCGGTGTCGACCTCGGCCTGGGCGGGCGACTTCCTGGACCCGGTCACCTTCCTCGACCTGTTTGTCACGGGCGGCGGCAACAACTGGACCGGATGGGGCGACGCCGCGTACGACCGCATGATCGACGGCGCGGCCGGGGCGCCCGACGCGGCCGCCCGGCTCGAGGCGTTCCAGAAGGCGGAGGCGTACCTCCTCGGGCAGGGCCCGGTCGCGCCGCTCTATTACGGGGCGCACTCCTTCCTGATCGAGCCCTCCGTCAAGGGCTGGACCCCCGCGCTGCTCGGCTACCACAGGTACGCGTTCGTCCGGCTCGGGGACTGACGTATCGGGTTGTGCCCGGGGGCAGTGCCCCCTTAGTTTCGGCGGCGATGCGACGCCTCATCGCCTCAGTCCTCCTCCTCGCCCTCGCCTGCCCGGGCGGGCGCGCGGCCGACGTGACGTTCCTGCGGGTCTGGCCCCAGTGGCACGACGCCGTGTCCTTCGACAGCTACCACGAGTACCGGACGAGGGAAGAGCTGACGGGGAACTGGACGGTCCTGCGGAGCCAGCCCGCCAGCCGGGATGGCCTCTACTTCCTCGCCCGGGTCCAGAACGCCGGCACGGCCCTCCAGGGGGCGGCCTTCACCCTGCGCGTGATCAAGCCCGACTCCACCGAGACCCACGTGTACAGCTTCCCGGCCGGCGTCCCCGCCGGCGGCCGGCTCTTCGAGATCGGCCTCACGGGGGCCGACTGGGCGGGCGGCAAGCACGTCTTCCCCATCGCGTGGGAGCTCGAGCTCAGCTCGGCCGACGGGCGGGTGCTCGCCCACCAGTCGAGCTTCCTCTGGGAAAAGCCCGCGCGCTGAACGCGCGCCGGCGCCCATGATCGACCCCTGCAACGTCACGAACCCGGCGCGCTCGCCCGCCGAGCTCGAGGAGTTCCTCCTCTTCTGCGTCGTCGTCGCCGGGAAGAACGCGGACCAGCAGGCCGCCAAGCTCGAGCGCCTCCTCGGGGGGAGGCGGCCCTTCGCGTTCCTGCGGGAATGCGACCGCGCGGGCAGGCTCGAGGCGCGCCTCAGGGAGGTGCGCCTGGGCAAGTACGCGCTTTTGGCGCGCAGCTTCCGCGCGCTCTGCGCGTCGGGCGCCGACCTGCGCTCGTGCGGGTGGCAGGAGCTCACCCGCTTCCCGGGCATCGGGATAAAGACCGCGAAGTTCTTCGTCCTGCACTCCCGCCCGGCCGAGATGCACGGGGTCCTCGACACCCATGTCCTGTCGTGGATGCGCGAGCACTGGGAATCGGGCCGCAGCCGGCTCGCCGTGCCCCGGCACTCCCCGCAGGACCCGGCGGCCTACCGGTTCTGGGAGACGGTCTACTTCGGGATGGTGGCGGCGCGCCACCACCCGCTCCCGGGCTCGCCCGCCGTGGACTGGGCCCGGTTCGACCTCGACCTGTGGAAGGAGCGGCGCGGCAGCGCGGCCTAGCCTCGCTGGATCAGCTCGATCTCGTAGCCCTCGGGGGCGTCCACGAACGCGATCACCGAGCCGGAGCCCGTCCGCGTCGGGCCGTCGCTCAGCTTGTAGCCCTTCTTCGCGATGTCGGCGGCGAAGGCAGCCATGTCCTCCACCTCGAAGGCGAGGTGGACCAGGTCCGGCTGGACCTGAACGGCGGGGCTGTCCGCCAGCTGGCACAGCTCGATCTCCTCGTCGCTGTTCGGCGTGCGGATGAAGGCGAGCTGGGCGCCCCGCGGTGAGGTGTGCCTTCGCGCCACCTTCAGCCCGAGGACGTCTTCGTAAAATTTGACGGTGCGCTCGAGATCGTTCACGCGCATCCGGGTGTGGAGGAGTTTCTTGACCATGGCTCGAGGATGGCGAAAGGGGCGCCCGTCCGCAAGCGCCGCGCATCCCCCCTCCAGGGGTCCCTGGGGAATATCCGATCAAACCATTTGAACATCTCCCGAAAAGGGGGAAGGATAGCCGCTTCATCCCCCCATGAAAAACCCCGTTGTCCCCGCCCTAGGGCTCCTCATCGCCTCCTCAGCCGTCGCGTGCGCCGCGCCCGACCCCAACTGGCTCGACCACGACCGCGACCGCCCCCAGCCCACGGTCGTCGACCCGGGCACGTTCAGCTCGCAGGAGCAGCCGGGAACGCCGCCCTCCGACGCCATCGTCCTTTTCGACGGCAAGGACCTCTCGCAGTGGGTCGCCATGGACGGGAGCCCCACCAAGTGGGTCATCAAGAACGGCGTCATGGAATGCGTCCCGGGCAGCGGCTACGTGCGCACGTCGGAGTCCTTCGGCGACTGCCAGCTCCACGTCGAGTGGGCCTCCCCCAGCCCGCCGCACGGCGACAGCCAGGGGCGCGGCAACAGCGGCGTCTTCTTCGGCTACGACCGCTACGAGTGCCAGGTCCTCGACTCCTACCAGAACAAGACCTACGCCGACGGCTCGGCGGCGGCGATCTACGGGCAGTACCCGCCGCTCGTGAACGTCATGCTCCCCCCGGGGAAGTGGGAGGTGTACGACATCATCTGGACGGCGCCCCGCTTCGACGCCGACGGCAATGTCGTCAAGAAGGCGCGCGAGACCGTGTTCCACAACGGCGTCCTCGTGCAGAACAACGTCGAGCTGACGGGCCCGACGGCATGGATCGGCCGCGCCCCCTACAAGGCGCATCCGGAGCGCCTGCCGATCGCGCTGCAGGACCACGGCAACCCCGTCCGCTTCCGCAATGTCTGGGTGCGCGAGCTGGGCAACCCCCGCCACAAGGAGTTCATGCTCTCCAACGCGCTCCTCGACAGCTACGCCGGCGACTACGGCACGCCCCCGGGCAACGTCGTCAAGATCCGTCGCCTGCCCGACGGCCTCCTCTCCCTCACGCTTGCCGGCTTCGAGGTCGTCATGCACGCGGACTCCAAGACGGGCTTCTTCGCAACGACGACCGACGTGCAGTGCGAGTTCGACGTCACCGGCCCCGCCAAGGTCCTCCGGGTGTCCGTGGGCGACGACCAGGCGCGCGCGATGAAGTTCGAGCGCTCCTCGCCCTAGGCGCGGCTCAGAACATATAGCTCACGTTCACCCGGAAGAGCGTCTTCGCGACGAGCTGGTCTCCCCTGAAGTGGTAGTAGAGGGGCAGCTCGACGTCCGCGTATACTTTGTAGGGGTGCAGGTCGAGCTCGAGCCCCGGGGCGGCGAGCACGCGCATGAAGCCCGAGGCCACGGGATCCGCCGAGTTGGCGCCCGTGTCCCGGGTGCGCACGGAGAGCTTGATCTGCCCTATCGGCGCAATCGCCAGGCGCCCGATCCGCAGGCCGTCGTAGTAGGCGCCCAGAGCGACGTCGAATTCCGTGCCCGGACGGTACTGGACCTGAGAGAGCACGGGAAAGTCCAGCAGCGCCTGGCTGAATCCGCTCCAGCCGGAGTCGGACTCGGGCCCAAAGCTGAAGCGGTCATAGCCCCCGAGCAGAATGTCGGTGCTTCCGCTGCCGATCTCCGAGTCGCGGTCGATGTCCTGGTAGGCGTCGTTGGCCGTGTAGCTGCCCGTCGGCAGCTTCAGGCCGAAGAGCAGTCCCTGCGAGAGGTCCGGCGATAGCCCCGTGTAGACCCCCTCGACGCGGATGTCGCCGACGCCGCTGAAGTTGAGCGTGACAATGTCGTTTCCGGTGGCCCCGCCCGTGGTGACGAAGTGCCGCTCCTCGTAGGGGAGCTCGAGCCGCAGCCCCCAGCTCCTGTTGAACATGTCCTGGAACCCGAGGGTGTACCAGCTCGTGCGGATGTCCTTGTCGCCGTTGTCGGCGGCCGGAGCCTCCGAATCGCCGCTCCAGTCGTGGTTCTGGTCCTGGTAATCGTAGTCAACGAAGGTCATGATGCCCGAGCTTGTGGGGATCATCGAGCTGGTGCCCACCTCGTAGATGCCGCACCCGCAGGCGCAGGCTTGGGCGCGGGGCGCGGCGAGCACTCCGGCGAGCGCCGCGGCGGCTGTGAAGAGCGCCCGCAGGCGGTGTCTGAAGGCCTTCCTTGATTCTGTGCGGACCAGGTCTCCCTGGTGATGTGTGATGTAAGGCATTGAATAATATAAAGATGTTAAGATATGCTAACGGAGTGGAGAATGCGGCGCAGGAACGCGCGGCTGCAGTGCGACGACTCGGGCCGGGCGGGTGCGCCGCCCTGGCGGTGATGCGCGCCCCTCCAATCCCCAACAGGGGACGAACGGGCGCCGATTGGCCTAAGCGACGCGGGACCTCGGCGGAGGCACGGGGACGTCGGCGACGCGCACTTGGGCGCGCGCCGGCGGACTCTCTGGCCAGCCGCGTTCGGCGGCGTCGGCCACGAAGGCTGCAGAACTGTCGAGGATGAGGACGATCCTCTCCGCGGCCGCCGACGGCACCGCGGTCCCGTGCTGGCCCTGCGCCTCGCGCGCCCGGCTTACCGCCCGGCAGATCTCGCACGGCTTTTCCGGGTCAAACGTCTCCCGGGCGGCGACGGCTATCGAGTCGCTGCGCACATAGCCCGCGAACATGCGCGTCCAGGCGAACACCTGGGCCACGTCCAGCATCGCCCCGCTGGCGCACAGCCAGGCGAGGAGGAGGGAAAGTGCGGGCAGGCGGCGAAACACGCCCCAAAGGCTCAAATCCCGGGCGCCGCGCGGCAAGCCTTTATCGCGTCATCGGGCGCACCGCAACCCGCGGCCCGGCACGCGCCCCCCCGGCGCTCCGGATCTGGACAAAACCGCCTCATCGCACAAGTTTAGTGGATCCTCAGGACCACGCGGCCGGGCGCAGGCGCCCGGCCGCCCGGCAGACCCCCCGCGCACGCTCCCCACCCCATGGACGACTACCTCCTCTCTCGCCGCGAAGCCCTAGCCCGCACGGCCCTCGCGGGCCTCCTCTTTCCGCTCCTGGGGTCGGCCCAGGGCCAGCCGGCGGGCGACGCCGCCCGCGGGGAAACCGGGACGCCCGGCGCGGCGGGTGTGACCCTGGGCCTCGCGACGTATTCGCTCAGGAAGCTCGCCATCGACGACGCCATCGCGGCCATCAAGGCGATGGGCATCAGGTCGGTCTCGGTGTTCCGGGTGCACGTGCCCATCCTGCTGAGCACGCCCGAGGCGTGCGCCGAGGCGGCGGGCAAGTTCAGGGCCGCGGGGATAGCGATCGCAAGCACGGGGGTGGTGACGCTCTCCAACAGCGAGTCCGCCATGAGGAGGGCCTTCGAGTGCGGGCGCGCCGCGGGGCTCTCGACGATGGCCGCCAGCTACAAGGAGCCCCCGGACAAGGACACGCTGCTGCTCACCGAGCGCTTCGTGCGCGAGTACGACATCAGGCTCGCATTCCACAACCACGGGCCGGAGGACAGGATCTTCCCGTCGCCGTACGACGTGTGGGCCGCGGTGCAGCCCTACGACGAGCGGATGGGCCTCTGCATCGACGTGGGCCACTCGGCCCGCGCGGGAGTGGACCCGGTCGAGGCCATCCTCAAGTGCCGCGGCCGCCTCTACGACGTGCACCTGAAGGACACGCTCTCTCCCGCCGGCGACAAGAAGGACAAGGCGGTCGGCCTGGGCTTCGGGCGGCTGGACCTCCGGTCGATCCTCGCGGCCCTGGGGCAGGTCGGCTTCAGGTTCCAGGCCGGCCTCGAGGACGAGGTCGAGGCGCCCGACCCGATCCCCGGGGTCGCGCAGTCCTTTGGCTACATGCGCGGCCTGCAGGCCGCGCTCTTCCCCGGCGCGGCGCGCGCGTGAGCGCGCCCGGGCCGCATCCCCCTCACCGCATCAGTACAACGTTTCCCCATCCATGAGCATCCTATCCGACCGCCGTGATTTCCTGAAGAAAAGCGCCGCCGCGGGCCTCGGCCTTGGCGTGGCCGCCACCCTGCCCTCCTGGCTGCGTGCGGACTCCCCCGCCCCCGCGGGCCCGGCCAACCGGGTCCGCCTTGCCGTCATCGGCACGAACAACCGGGGCCTCGACCACATCGAGGCGATCGGCGGCATAGAGGGCGCGGAGATCGCCTACGTCTGCGACGTCGACGACCGCGCCCTGGCCAAGGGGGTCAAGCAGGCTGCCGCCGCCCTGTCCGGCGCTCAGCCGCAGGCCATCAAGGATTTCCGGAGGGTGCTCGACGACAAGTCCATCGATGCGATCACGATCGCCGTGCCGGACCACTGGCACACGCCGATGGCGATCCTCGCGCTCTCGGCGGGCAAGCACGTGTACGTGGAGAAGCCGTGCAGCCAGAACCCCCACGAGGGGGAGCTCCTGCTCAAGGCGATCGCGCGCTACGGGCGCCTCGTGCAGATGGGCAACCAGCGCCGCTCG
>CAYNLL010000014.1:0-11384 GCA_964398015.1 uncultured Opitutaceae bacterium
CGCATCCTCATCTCGCTGCGCGAGGACTACCTGGCGCACCTGGAGGGCCTGAAGGGGCAGATGCCGTCGGTCACCCAGAACCGGATGCGCCTTGCGCGCATGACGGGCGCACAGGCCGTCGCTGCCGTTAGGGCTCCCGCGCCGGACCTCGTGAGCGAGGCGGTGGCCGAGGCGATCGTGCGGTTCGTGGCAGGTGGCGCCGACTTGGCGCACGCCGAGGTGGAGCCGTCGCTGCTGAGCCTCATCTGCCGCGAGCTCAACAACGCACGGCTCTCCGCCGGCCACGCCGAGATCTCGGCCGACCTCCTGGCGGGCTCGCGCGACACGATACTCTCGGAGTTCTACGGGAGGGCGCTGGCGGACCAGCCGCCCGGTGTGCGTATTTTCATCGAGGACGAGATGCTGACCGACTCGGGTTTCCGCGAAAGCATCGCGGAGGAGCGGGTCGTGAAGGGCTTTGCCGCGGCGGGCGCCGGCCCGGGCGCGCTCGCCGCGCTCGTGGACCGCCGGCTGCTGCGTGTGGAGGACCGCCTGGACCTGCGCCGCGTGGAGATCACGCACGACGTCCTCTGCGGCGTCATCGGCGCGAGCCGGGGCGTGCGCCACGAGCGGGAGGCCCTGGAGGAATCAAAGAGGCAGCTCGCGGCGCAGAGGGAGCGCGAGGCCGCGACGCACCGCGCGCTGGTCCGCGCGCGCGCCATCGCCGCGGTGGCCATCGCCCTCATGCTCGTGGCCGCGGGCAGCGCCGTCTTCGGCTGGATCAACCTGCGGCGCGCGCGGGAGGCCGAGGTCCAGATCATCGCGGCGCGCCTGCTCGCGGAGGAGGCCCGCGGCCAGTCGGAGAAGCTCGTCGGGTTTCTTCTGGAGGACTTCTACGAGGAGCTGGAGCCCACGGGCCGCGTGGAGATCGTCGGCAAGCTGGCGGACAAGGCCGTGGCCTACTACGAGGCGCTGCCCCCCGAGTTGGTCACCAGCCAGACCCGGCGTTACCAGGGCATGGCGCTTGTGCGCAAGGCGATCGTCCTTGGGGAAAGCGGCGATTACAGCGGAGGAACCACCGCGGCGAATGAAGCCGCCCGGATATTTGAAAAGCTGCGGGCGCAGGGCGACCGGAGCGAGGATGCGACGCTAGGCCTGTCGCTGGCGTATTATGCCAGGTGCATTGGAATCGCCCGGTTGAACAAGGAGGACCTCACGGCCTCGGCCGACCTGCTTCGTCCCCTCGTGGCGTCGGGTCACGCCTCCCGCTCCGTCAAGTTGGCGCTTGCCGAGTCCCTGAACCTCCTGGGCTTGACGCTCGGCGCAGACGACGGCGGCATCGCGCCCCTCATGGAGTCCCGTGCGATCCTCGAGGGCCTTGGCGCCCTGGACCTTTCGGACCTTGTGGCGGCCTCGAGGTATGGCGACGTGACCGACACCCAGTGCAGGCTCGAGCTGGACCTGGGCAACCTCAAGGAGGCCGGGCGGCTGGCCCAGATCGTGGGGGACATGACCGAAAAGGTGCTGGCGCGAAGGCCGGGAGACCTTCAGGCCATGAAGAATCGTTTCTATTCGGCCGATGACCTGGCCCAGGTGGACGACCTGAAGGAGGATCTTGCGGGGGCCGACGCCGCGTACCGAAGGGCGGTCGACGTTTCGCAGCGCTATGCCCTGTTCAACCCTGCCGACAGCCAGGGTTGGCAGTACTGGGGCAATAGCATCAACAACGTCGGTCTCACGCTGATGGAGGAGGGCCGCGTCAGTGAGGCCCTTGAGGTGTTTCGCGGCGCGACCGCGATGGAGCGGGATTCGCGCAACAGCACGGGCGTGCCCACCCCCGTCTATTACGGGTGGAAGTATCTCTCGATGGTGGAGGGACAGCTGGGCCACGTGCAGGCAGCAAAAGATGCCGTGGCCGGGGCCCGTCGCATTGACGCGCTCTTGCACAAGCAGCTGGATGAGGACGAGGGCCTGCGCAAGAGCACAGAAATAGGGGATGACTACAACGAATTCGAATACCTGGCCTCCCAGGGCGACTTCAAAGCGGTCCATTCCCTGGCATTGGCGCTGCAGGACAGGATCGCAGCGATCCCGGCAAAGAACCCCTTGACCGCCGCGGTCCTCCTGAGCGCCAAGCGGGGAACCCGCATCTGGCTTCTCGAGTCCGACCTGCGCCTGGGCCTCTACAAGGACGCGGAGGCGCTGGCGAGGGATGCGATCAACCAGCCGCTCTTCGGCAAGATGACCCGGGTCAACTCCGCGGACCTGCTGTCCCGCTCCAAGCTGCTGCTCGGGCGCTCCCTGGTGGCCCAGGACCGAAGGGCCGAGGCGCTTGGCTCCCTGGGCGAGGCCGAGGTCCACTACCGCTCGCGCCTGGCGAACGGTGCCTCGGACACGTATTTCAGGCAGGATTTCGCGGGGACGCTGTACCAGTTGGCGAGGGCCCAGAATGACGACGAAGCGGGTCGGGCCCGGCGGCGCGCCCTGCTCGACGAGGCTGCGGGTGTTCTGGAAGGCTTGACCGCCGAGGCCAAGGAACTGCGCCTGAGCAAGGAATTGATCCAGTGGGTCGCGGAAGCTCGGTCCTTCGCCGGAGGGTAGCCGACGAGCCGGTCGCCGTGCCTCGCGCGCGAGGTTGGTTCAGGGAACCTCGTACACCTCGACGAGAGCGACGCCCGTGTCGCCGCTCGCGCCGGCGACCCCGGCCGTGTAGTTTCCGGGAGGAAGCGTGATCAGAAGGGCGGAATCGTTGCTCGACGGGCTCCACGGGAACGCCCCCACGTTGGCGGCCGTGGAGGTGATCTCGGGGTCGCCGCCCCAGCCCGTATTCGTCGCGATGACGACGTAGGGCGTTGTGGTCACGTTGGTGAGCGTGAGCTGCGGGTCGGGCAGGACGCCCGGCACGCTGAAGGGCGCGAGGCCCAGGGCCGGACCCGATGCCCGAATCAGGACCGTCTTCGCCGTGGTCCCGCCGATGACGAAGCCGGCAAATACGACATTCGCCCCCGTGCCCACCTGCACGCGCGCCGAAAGGTTGATGAGCCTGGGCGACGCCAGCGTGTACGTGCCCGGGGTCGTCGCGTCGTAGACCTCGACCAGGGCGACGCCCGTGTCGTTGCTGGCGCCGGCGATCTCCGCGGTGTAGTTGCCCTCGGGCAGCGCCTCGAACACGGCCGAGTCGACGCTCGAGGGGCTCCAGGGGAAGGCGCCCACGGCAGCCGCGGCGGTCTGGATGGCGGGGCTGCCGCCCCAGCCCGTGTCCGTGGCGACGACGACATACGGGGTTGTGGTCACGTTGGTGAGCGTCAGCTTAGGGTCCGGCAGCACGCCCGGTATGTCGAAGGGGGCGAGCCCCAGCGCGGGGCCGGAGCCCCGCACGAGGACGGATTCGCTGCCCGAAGTGCCCGCGCCCCCGACCACGTAGCCCGCGATGATGACATTTCCACCGGTGCCGACCTGCGCGCGGCACGACAGGTTGATGAGGCGGCCCACGTTCGTGGTCGAGGCCACGGATACCGTTGCCGCGGAGCTGGTCGCCGAGCCCGCGGCGTTTGTCGCCACGCAGGTGTAGGTTCCCGCGTCGAGGGCGGCGTTTGAAAGCAGGAGGACGGGGTCGGTCGCTCCGGCGACCGGCGTCGTCCCGTTCAGGTACCATTGGTAGGAGGGCTCGTTGGTCGCCGCGGCGTACAGCGCAACGGTGCCGCCGGACAGCGTCACCGACATCGGCTGCGTCGTGAAGACGGGGGTCGGCAGCACCTCCTCCAGCACGACGATGGACTGGGCGCCGACCGAGGTGCTGCCGCTCACCATGGCGCCGGTGGTGGGGCTCCAGAAGTTGGCGCCGCTCTCCGAGGCGCTGTTGGTGTCGATGATCTTCACCCAGTGGGTGCCCGAGGGTGCTGCGGGCACCGTGTAGGCGACCGATGAGGTCGCCATGTTGGTCAGGACAAGGAAGTCCGTGTCGCCCACCTGGCTTCCGTGGACGTAGATGTCGGCGGATGCGGTGGTTGACTCGTTGAATGTGGATCCGTCCGCGTTCGTGAAGTCGATGGCCTCCGAGGTGAAATCCTGCTGGCGGAAAGCGGGGTGGGCAGCCCTGAGGTGAAGCAAATACTGCAGGAAGGCAAAGTTCTGGTTGATGCTGCCCGCGAACGTTCCGAGGTTGTTGTCGTAGGGCATCGTGCCGCCCGTCGTGTCACCGGTCGGGATCGCGTCGGGGCTCGTCGTGGCGAGCATGTTGTAGTTGTTCCACGTGGCCACGGAGTCGATGTTGTAGGAGTTGTTGTTCCCATTGACGGTCCGGCCCAATTCGTCTCCCCAGAGCATCATCGGGAGGCCGCGGCTG
Organism: uncultured Opitutaceae bacterium; assembly: GCA_964398015.1. Taxonomy (GTDB): domain Bacteria; phylum Verrucomicrobiota; class Verrucomicrobiia; order Opitutales; family Opitutaceae; genus Palsa-1447. The sequence continues at coordinate 4,325 of CAYNLL010000014.1, forward strand.
AGGACCTGGAAGGTCCAGAAATCCCTGATGGCCTGCCGCCTGAGCTGCTGATTTCCACCCCAGCTGGAGCTGTTGTCCGTCCCTCCCTCTTCCTCGGGACCGAAGGGCCAATTGAGGACGGTGGGCGCGGGGTCGTAGCTCACGACGTCGGTCATGTTGAACCCGTCGTGGCTGACCACCATGTTCACGGACTTCTGCGGCCCCCCCTCCGCTGTCATCTTCGTGGAGTCCCCGTAGAAGGCGTCGGCATACCCCAGGTCGCCGGCGGCGGAGCCGTACGACGTGACGTTCCCGGTCATGTAGAGGCGGATGGAGTCGCGGTAGTTCCAGTTCCAGCAGGCCCAGCCCGCGGGGAAGTTGCCGATTTCGGCCCCGTCGCTGTAGTCTCCAGGTTCGGCGACAATCTTGACGTTGTTGGTGTTGGCGAAGGAGGCGATCGACACGAGCAGGGGCGCCGTGCCGATGAAATTGGAGTCCCCTTCGCGCCCCAGCTCCACGGCCTCATCGAAGCGGTAGCCGTCCACGCCCATCGTGTTGGTCCAGTAGTTGAGCGAATCCAGCACCAACTGCTGCACGGGCGCCGAGCCCGCGTTTATGTTGGTCCCGACTCCGGTGCTCACCCAGTAGAACTGGGGTGTTCCGGACACCAGGGTGTAATAGGACGCATTGTCCAGGCCCCTGAAGAACGTGAGCTCGGCCTGCTGGGCGGTGGCGGTGTCCCAGACTCCCCCTTCTCCCGAGTGGTTGTAGACCACGTCGAGGTAGACCTCGATCCCGGCAGCGTGGAAGGCGGCGACCATCGCCTTGAACTCGGCGGTGGGGCCGCCGAACGCCTGGTTGCTCGAGTAGCGCCGATCGGGCGCAAAAAAGCCGTAAGTGTAATAGGACCAGTATCCCCCGCCGCTCGTCGACGGCGCCGTGGTCGAGCCGGCGGCGTTGTCGGTCTCGTGGACCGGGAGGAACTCGACCGTGTTGAACCCCAAGTCTTTAAGGTAACCTGCCATGTAGGCGGCCCCTGCGTACGTCCCCCTAAGGCTGTTGGGAACGTTTGCCGCGTCCTGGAAGCCCGAATAAGCACTCAGCAGCGTCGTCAGGTTCACACTCGAGGGGTGCTCCGTCAGGCCTTTCACGTGGGCCTCGTAGATGATCGCGTCCTTCTGCTTCAGGTTCGGCTTGGTGCCCGTCGGCGTGGTGTCGACGAGGGCGACCGCCTTCGGGGCCCAGTGCCCGTCGTCCACATTGCGGCAGTTGATCGCGACGCCGCCCGACAGGGGTCCCGTGTAGGTCTGCGAGGCGGCCACATTCGTTCCCCCGCTCGTGTACATGGCATAATCCTCCCCTGCGGCGTCAAAGGCCGGTGTCTCCGTGTTGTGCGAAAGCTCCCTCGCATAGGGATCGAAGAGCACCTTGTTGGGGTTGAAGCGGTTGCCGTTGGAGTCGCAGTCGGAGATGTAGCCGGCGGTCGAGTTTCCACGCGCCCAGGAGCCGCTGAACGGCCAGTTCGGCCCCCAGGCCCGGAAGGCATAGAGGGTGTAGGCGGGTGCGTTAGCGATGGCGGCCCGCCAGATGTTGTCCGGCCCCTTTGTCATCGTATAGTCGTAGGCGGCATCCGCCCCCGTGTCGGCCAGGTAGACCTCAAGGACCATGCTGGTTGCGTTGGCGGAAAACACGCCGATCTCGAGTGTGCTTCCCGGCCCGGAGGTGAAGGTTGCGCCCAGGGGCCAAGTGGCGCTGCCCCACGAGGACTGCCCCACCGGGGAGTACGCCCCTGATGAGGGATAATTGGTGCCGATGGCCCCGGCTCCCAGCCGGCTGGCGGCCGGGCCGGCCAGCGCCATGGCCAAGACGGTGAGGGGGAGGGCTCTACGGAAAAGGTGCACGCGATTCTGAGGGTTTGAGTGATGTCGGATGGGAGCAGAAGAAGGCTTCAAGGGGTGCCGTTCCCGGGGAAGGGCCTAAGAAGGAAGGCGGCCGGCGGGGGCGGCGGGGCATTGCGAGGGCATTTGTGTCCACAAGCTCGAACGGTGGAGACGGCGGCGGTGATGGGTTTGGCCTGAGCTCGACCCGGAAGGCACAGTTTGGGCGCGTTTCCGCCCTCTTCCAGCGGGCTTCCTTCGACATAACCTCGAAGGCGCCCAAAAAACCTAGCCCCCATCGCGGCCCGGGGCCGCGGACGGCCTCAGGGCGCGAGCGAGATCACGACCCTGCAGTCGTGGGAGGCGACGTGGAGGACGCGGCGCGCGGGATCCCATCTCATCGTGGCGCCGTCGATCCGGACGGGGCTCGAGGCGCCCAGCTTGAACAATTCTTCGGAGTCCGCATCGAACTTGTCGTACCGGATCTCGGCCTTCCCGTAGGCGATCGACCGGATGACCGACGAGGTCCTCAGGAGATGGTCCTGGTCGTCCGGGGCCAGCTCGGGCGCCGCGGCCATGGCGCGCAGGTAATGGCGCACAAAGTCCCCGTAGCCGTCCGTGAGCCAGATGTCGTCGCGCGGGTACTGGTTCCTGCCGTCCGCATCCACCCAGTAGGTCGCCCAGGTGAGGCGCCGGATGGCCGCGTCGCGCGCGGAGCCGTCGCCGGTCCGCTCCGCGTAGAGGAGCTCGACCGAGGCGTGGCGCGACGTGTGGCTGTTCCCGGGCACCGGGAACTGGGTCTGCTCGTTGATGACGACCACGCCCCACTTGTCGGCCTCGTGGTTCGCAAACGTCGCGTAGCTCCAGTCGAGGAGGCCCCGGGCCCTTTCCTTCCACTGCGGGTCCCAGCCCGGATGCTCCAGGACGTAGCACGCGAGCGTGTCGGCGTTGATCTCGGTGTCGGAGTAGTCCTTCGTGCTCACGTCCTCGAAGAACGGCCCCCACCTGTTGTTGCGCAGCGGGTAGGCCTTGAGCCAGCGCGTCACAAGGAGGGACGCGCCGCGGTACGCGCCGGGATGGCCCTCGTTCAGCGCCGCCAGCTCGTCGAAGAGCCGCAGCGCCCCGGTCCAGTTCGTCGTGTAGGACGCCCGGTACATGAGGTGGTCGCGGTCGCTGCGCTCCTCGGGAACCTGGCCCGTGCGCGCGTTCACGCGGAACGGCCACGGCGAATTCGCCTCGTCCCCCGGCTTGGCATTCCGGGCCAGCCTGTCCGCGATCCTTATGGCCCCTTCGAGGTAGCGCCGCTCCCCCGTCATCTTGTAGAGCATGACGAGCTCCGCGCCGAAGCTCGCCGCCTTGTCGGGCTGGAGGAAGCCCCGACCGGCCCTCATGTCGCCGTCATAGGCGCCCGATGCGGCGTCAAAGTCATAGGGGTAGGGAAGGCCGCCCCAGGGCTCCTCCTCGGGGGCGATGCCGTGGGCCATCCAGTAGTCGGCCATGAGCCGCATGTTCGCCTGGACCGCAGGGTCGCCGAGATAGCCGTAGAGCAGGTTCCATGACGACAGCGCCATGTTCAGCTGGTCGCCGCCCAGTCCGCGGGGGTCGTCCTGGTCCGGCTTCCAGACCTGGTGAAGGAGATAGTAGGGGACGCCGTTGGGGCAGTTGCGCATCGTGACCCAGAAATTCCAGACCAGCCTGACGACATGGTCGTAGGCCTGCGACGGGCCGCTTCCGTACCAGGGGACAATCGCCCCCGAAGCATCCGTCCTGACGTCGTGGTAGCCGAGCCGGTCCGCGGCCCGGCCCTGAAGGGCGACGAAGGCGGCGGCTCCCGCCAGGAAGAGGCGCGCCGCGCCCCAGGGGGCGGCGGACGGAGGGGTCATGCGCGGGGGGGGAGTCCTCATGGCGGGAGACCCGTCAGGACGCCGCCTCCCTGGCCCGCAGGCGGACGGCCGCCAGGCGCAGGGGGGGAAGGGCGGCCAGGTAGACCGCGGGCACCCAGAACGGCGCGACGACGGCCCAGCCCACGACCGCGTGCAGGGCGGTTGAGCCGAACTGGTGGAGGAACAGCACGGGATGGTGCATGAGCAGCGAGGCCATGAGCGGGACGTCCAGGCTCGCGTGCGACGTCCCGGCGAGGATCTCGCCGAGGCGCACGAAGGCCGCGATCAGCGGGAAGTAGATGAAGATGCACAGCCCGTTCACGCTCTGGATGATCGGCTGGTTGAGGCCGAGCAGGATGCCCGCCAGGGCGCAGAGCGTCGTCGTCGTCCCCATGATGGGAAAAAGGGCCAGGGCGCTGCCGACGGCGATCGTCAGGGCGACCTTCTTCGGGGTGACGCCCTGCGTGAGCTGGCGCGCCACCGGGTCGATCAGCCAGCGCTGCCCATACGTGCGCCTGGGCGCGGCGCCCCCGGACCCTTCGGTTGTCATGTCGCTCTTCGTGATGGCGCCAGTCTGGCCCGCGGGCGGGGCGAGTCGAGGGCGGGCTCAGTCGTAGCCGCCGAAGTTGGCCCGGGCCTTCGCATCGTCAAACTCGCCCTCCCACCGCGCGATGACCACGCTTGCCAGGCAGTTCCCGAGCACGTTCACGGAGGTGCGGGCCATGTCGAGGAGCGCATCCACGCCGAGGATCATCGCGGCGCCCGTGAGCGGCAGGCCGAACGACGACAGCGCGGCGATCAGCACCACGAGGGAGGCGCGGGGGACGGCCGCCACCCCCTTCGACGTGAGCATGAGCGTGAACATCATCACGATCTGCTGGCCGATGCCGAAGTGGATCCCCGTGGTCGTCTCCGAGGCCTGGGCGACGAAGACCGACGCCACGGCGAGGTGCAGCGTCGAGCCGTCGAGGTTGAACGTGTAGCCGGCCGGCAGGACGAACCCCACGATGCCGCGAGGCACGCCGAGGTGCTCCATGAGGTCGAACGCCTTGGGGAGGGCGGCCTCGCTGTTGGCCGTCGCGAACGCGAGGGTGAACGGCTCGCGGGCGGCGCGGTAGAACGGCTTGAGCGGCACCCTGGCAATCCAGATGACCGCGCCGAAGATGAGGACCACGAAGATGACCAGGGCGAGGTAGAGCGTCATCACAAGCTTCCCGAGGCTCAGGAGGGCGCCGAGGCCCTGGTGGCCGACGGTGACGGCGATCGCCGCGCCTACCCCGTAGGGGGCGGTCTTCATCACGATGTTCGCGAACTTGAACATCGTCTGGGTGAGCGAGCCGCAGAACGCGAGCATGGGCCGCCCTGCTTCGCCCGCGGCGATCACGGCCATGGCGAAGATCACGGAGAAGGCGACGACCTGCAGGACGTCGTTGCGCGCCAGGGCGTCCATGAAGCTCGTGGGGACGATGTGTCGGAGCGTCTCCACGAGCGTGAGCGGCTTCGCCTGCGCCGCGGACCCGAGCGAGGCCGCGCTCTCGGGAAGCCTCACCCCCACGCCGGGCCCGACGAGGTTGACGACGGTAAGGCCGACGGCGAGCGCCGCGGTCGTGACCACCTCGAAATACAGGAGGGTCTTCGCCCCGATGCGCCCCACCTTCCGGATGTCGCCCGTTCCCGCGATCCCCTGCACCACGCTGCCGAAAACGAGCGGACCGATCATCAGCTTGACGAGGTTCAGGAAGATGTCGCGGATGAGCTCGAGCCATTCCCCCCACAGCGCCTGCCTGGCCTCCGGAAGGCGGCTCATCAACCATCCGACGAGGCAGCCGACGACGAGGCCGACCAGGATCTGGCGCGTGAGCGAGGGGCGGTACCAGGGCCTCGGGGGGGCGCCGCCTGCAGCGTCTGGGGCGATCATGTTCGGGGGGACAGGTGCACCGGATGGCCAACGCTCGGGCTCCACAATTGCTCTTACAAGTTCTTATTTGCCGATGGGGCGGACCCGCAGTAATGCTCCCCCTGGTCTCCGCCGGCATATGCCCCACCCCCTCACCCCAAGGTTTTCGGAATCCCGGGATCGGCCGTTCCGCTCCCGGCGCGGCGTCCTTTCCGCGGCGTGCCTCGCGCTCGCGGGCGTCGCCCTTCCCCTCTGCCCCGGGGCGGAACCGGCGCCGATCAGGCTCTGGCCCGGCGCCGCGCCAGGGGAGACGGGCGGCCTGGGCGCGGAGCGGGAGACGACAAAGCCGGCGGACAGGCTCATCGGGGGCCGGCCCGTCTCCAGGATCACCGATGTCGCGGACCCCACGATCGAGGTCTACCGGCCGGCGGGCGCCACGGACACGGGAGCCGCGGTGCTGGTATGCCCGGGCGGCGGCTATTACATCCTCGCCCTCGATCTCGAGGGCACCGAGGTCTGCCAATGGCTCAACTCGATCGGCGTCACGGGCGTGCTGCTCAAGTACCGGGTTCCCCGCCGCGAGGGACGGCCCCTGGTCGCCGCCCCGCTCGAGGACGCGCAGCGCGCCATGGGCCTGATCCGCCTGCACGCCAAGGAGTGGGGGATAGACCCCTCGCGCGTCGGCTCGCTCGGCTTCTCCGCAGGAGGGCACCTTTCGGCGGCGCTCAGCGCGGGATCGGGCGGCCGGTGGTATTCCCGCGTGGACGCGGCCGACGACCTGAGCTGCCGGCCCGACTTCCAGATCCTCGTTTACCCCGCCTACCTGGTCAAAGACGGCGGCTACATCCTCAACTCCGAGGTGGCCGTCGGCCCGGGCACGCCGCCCACGTTCGTCGCGATGGCCCAGGACGATCCCGCGCACGTCGAGAACGCGCTCGGCTACGCGATGGCGCTCAAGGACGCGGGGGTCCCGATGGAGCTGCACGTCTATCCCACGGGAGGGCACGGCTACGGGCTGCGGCCCGCGAAGGACGAGGTCACGACGTGGCCCCAGCGGGCCGCCGACTGGATGCGAAGCCGCGGGATCCTCGGCACGAACTGAACCCTGCCCCCTTTTTCTCCCATGAAGAAACCCCTCATGCTCGCCCTGTCCCTCGTCGCCGCGCCGTTCGCCTGGGCGCAGGGCACCCTGCCGGTGCGGATCGCGATCGTGGGCCTGGTGCATGACCACGCCCGGGGGATCCTCCCGAAGTTTGCGGGGCGAAGCGACGTCCAGCTCGTGGGGATAGTCGAGGTGAACCAGGAGCTGGCCGACCACTACGCCAAGGAGTTCCATCTCGACCCGGCGCTGTTCTTCCCGTCCGTCGACGCGCTCGTCGCACGGACCAACGTCCAGGCGGTGGCCCTCTTCACGTCGACCTTCG
>CAYNLL010000014.1:11394-17176 GCA_964398015.1 uncultured Opitutaceae bacterium
CCGCCGCTTCGTGGAGAAGTGCGCCCCGCTCGGGCTCGACATCATGATGGAGAAGCCCCTCGCGACGACCCTCGAGGATGCGCGGGCGATCGCGGCCGCCGCGAAGAAGGCGGGGATCCAAGTCGTCGTGAACTATGAGACCACGTGGTATCCGAGCGTGCAGAGCGCGTACGGCGTCATCCACGGGCAGCACGCCATCGGCGACCTGCGCAAGATCGTCGTCCACGACGGCCACGAGGGCCCGAAGGTGATCGGCTGCTCGCAGACCTTCCTCGACTGGCTGACCGACCCCGTGCTGAACGGCGGGGGGGCGATGATGGACTTCGGCTGCTACGGGGCCGACCTGGCGACCTGGCTCATGGAAGGCAAGCGCCCGACCGCCGTGTTCGCGGTCGCGCAGCATTTCCAGCCCGAGGTCTACCCCAAGGTGGAGGACGAGGCCACGATCGTGCTCACGTACCCGAAGGCCGTGGCCATCATCCAGGCCTCCTGGAACTGGCCCTACGGCCGGAAGGACATGGAGATCTACGGCCAGAAGGGCGCACTGCGCCTCCCCAGCCGGGACTCCCTGCTCATGAGGCAGGGCAGGGGCCCGGAGGTGGTGGTGCCGGCCCCGGCGCCGAAGGACCCCGAAGGGGACTCGCTTTCCTACCTTGCGGCGGTCGTCCGCGGCGACATCCGGCCGTCGGGCCTCTCGTCCCTGCGCACCAACCTGGTCGTTTCCGAGATCCTCGACGCGGCGCGCGAGTCCGCGCGCACGGGTCGCCGGATCGACCTTCCCGCCAACCCGTCCGATTGAGGCGCCCAGGGGCGGTTTCGATTCACAACCCTTGCCGAAAGCAGGGGTTTGGACTATCTACACGGGCAGCTTATCCCCGATACGGGACAACCCGAAAACGAGCAGCCAGGAGAAAATCATGAGACCACTCAGATTCGCGATAGCAACGATACTCGCAGCGGCCGGGGTCCTTCCCCTTCCCGCCCAGCAGCAGAGGATTAGCCCCCACGAGACCCTCAGCAGGGTCCTCGGGGACCGGAACAATGGAAACCGGATCACGATCACCTATGGCCGCCCCTACACCAAGGACCCGAAGACCGGCGCGCCGCGCGTGATCTGGGGGGGCCTCGTGCCCTGGGGAAAGGCCGACCGCCTGGGCGCGGACGAGGCAACGCTTCTGATCACGCAGAAGCCCGTCGTCATCGGCGGCGTCACCGTCCCGGCCGGCTCGTACACCCTCTACACGGTGCCCTCGGACACGGGCCCCTCGAAGCTGGCGATCAGCACCAACATCGGAAAATGGGGCGTCCCGGTCGACGAGACCCATGACCTGGCTCGGGTCGACATGAAGAAGGACGTCCTGGCGGCGCCCGTCGACCAGCTCACCCTCGCGATCGACAAGGACCAGGAGGGAGGCGGCGTGCTCAAGATCATGTGGGAGACCACGATGTTCTCGGTTGCCCTTAAGGCGCCCGCCCCGCGGATCGACTTCCCCCAGGCCAGCCCGACCGCCACGCTCAAGCAGCACGTCGGCCTCACCGACATCGAGGTCGTCTATTCGCGCCCCAGCGCAAAGGGCCGGGTGATGCTCGGCGGCAACAACCCCTACGGCGAGGTCTGGAGGACGGGCGCCAACAGCGCCACGCGCATCACGTTCAGCACCGCGGTCACGCTCGAGGGCGCGCATGTCGACGCGGGCACCTACGAGCTCTTCACGATCCCGGGCAAGGACGAGTGGACCGTCATCCTGCAGAAGGAGCTCAAGCAGTGGGGCGCCTACACCTACGACCAGAAGAACGACGTCCTGCGCGTGACCGCGCATCCCGTGGAGCTCGCCGAGCCGATCGAGACCTTCACGATCGACTTCAACGACCTGCGCGACGACTCGGCCACGCTCAACCTGCTCTGGGAGCGGACCCGGGTCCCGGTGAAGCTCGCGGTTGACGTCGTCGGCACGGTGGTGCCCCAGATCGACGCCGCGATGGCGGGGACGGGCCGCAAGCCGTACGCGCAGGCCGCGCTGTTCTACCTCGACCACAACCTCGACCTGGACAAGGCGGCCGCTTGGATGGACGCCGCGATCGCCGAGCAGCCCGACGGGTTCTACCTGATCTACCACAAGGCCCGGATACTCGCAAAGAAGGGCGACAAGGCCGGGGCGCTCGCGGCGGCCCGGCAGTCGATGGAGATGGCCGGCAAGTCGAAGGGCCCGGAGAACGCCGAGTACACCCGCCTGAACGAGGCCCTCATCGCCAGCCTTAAGTGACACGCCCCGTTCCCTCCGCCGCCGGCCGCGTGCTGCGGCCGGCGTCCGTCCGGGCGCTGGTGGCGGCCGTGGGTGCCCTCCTGGTCTCCCCGATCGCCGCCGCGCCCGCCCCTGTCCCCGCCCCCGAGATCCTGCAGGAGATGCGCAGCTTCCGGGAGTTTGGGAGCGTGCTCTATGTCGCCGCGCACCCCGACGACGAGAACACGCAGTTGATCACCTATCTCGCGCGGGGTCGCGGCTACCGCACCGCCTACCTGTCGCTGACGCGGGGCGACGGCGGCCAGAACCTTCTCGGCCCCGAGTTCGGCGACGTCCTCGGCGTGATCCGCACCCAGGAACTCCTCGCCGCGCGGCGGGTGGACGGCGGCCGCCAGTTCTTCAGCCGGGCGAGGGACTTCGGCTACTCGAAGGACTACCGCAGCACGCTGACGAAATGGAACCGCCAGCAGGTGCTCTCCGACATCGTGCGCGTGATCCGCACGTTCCGGCCCGACATCGTCATCACGCGCTTTCCGCCCGAGCCTAGCAACACCCACGGCCACCACACCGCCTCGGCGGCCCTCGCCGTGGAGGCCTTCGGGATGGCGGGCGACCCCAAGGCCTTCCCGGAGCAGCTGCCGGCCCTGGCCCCGTGGCAGCCGAAGCGGATCCTGTGGAACGGCTTCGGCCCCAACCGCGGGGCCGACGACAACGCCGCCGGGGTCCTGCACATGGGGATCGACGGAACGGACCCGGTCACCGGGGCCTCCTTCGCGACCCTGGCAGCGCGCAGCCGGTCCATGCACCGGACCCAGGGGTTCGCCAATTTCTCGGTGGCCTCGGCGGGAAGCGGGCCGCGCACCGAATCCTTCCACCTGCTCGGCGGGGAGCCAGCCGCCGCCGACATCATGGACGGCGTCGACACCACGTGGGGCCGCGTGCCCGGGGGGGCGGAGGTGGGCCGGCTGGCGGGCGAGGCCATCGCCCAGTTCAACCCGGCTGATCCCGCCGCGAGCGTGCCCGCCCTGCTCGCCCTGCGCACCCGCGTCGAGGCGCTGCCCGCCGATCCCGTGGTGGGGGAGAAGCGCCGCCAGCTTGACCGGATCCTCCAGGCCTGCCTGGGCCTCTCCGTCGAGACCACCGCGCCCGGCGCCGAGGTGGTCCCGGGCGAGGAGCTGGAGCTCCACCACACGGCGACCGTGAGCTCTGCGATCCCGGTGCGGTGGGTGGCGGTGCGCTATCCGTGGTCCGGGAAGGGGACGAACGTGGGCGTCGACCTCCGCCCCAACCAGCCGGCGGCGCGCGACGCGAGCCTGGACCTGCCCAAGGACGCGCCGCTCAGCCAGCCGTACTGGCTGCGCGAGGAGGGGACGCCGGGGATGTTCCGCGTGGACGATCCCGCGCTCATCGGCCGCCCGGAGAACCCCCCGGCCGTCCCGGTAGAGGACGTCTTCACCGTCGGCGGCCAGACCCTCGTGGTCGAGGACGAGGCCGTGCAGGTCACTGCCGATCCCAGCGCGGGGGAGGTGAGGCGCCGCCTTGACGTGATCCCCGCGGTCTCGCTGGGCTTCCCGTCCCCGGTGGAGCTCTTCGCGCCCGGCGCGCGCCGCGAGATCGTGGTGGAGGTGACGGCGTCCCGCGCCAACGCCTATGGCACCCTCCGGCTCGAGACGCCCCTCGGTTGGCAGGTGATCCCGGAGAGCCAGCCCTTCCACATGGTGGCGGTCGGGGACCGCACCCCGTTCATCTTCACCGTGACGGCCCCGGATTCTCCCGCGAGCGGCGCCGTCAGGGCGCGCGTCGACGACGGTTTCCGGAGCTACGGCAACCGGCGCCAGCTGATCAGCTACCCCCACATCCCGCCTCAGCTGCTGCAGCCGCCGGCGCGGATGAAGGTGGTCTGCCTCGACCTGGCGATCCGCGGGCGCAGCGTCGCCTACCTGCCCGGCGCGGGCGACAGCACGGCCGGGAGCCTCGAGCAGATGGGGTACGACGTCACCCCGGTCACGGGCGACGACCTGACGGAGGAGAAGCTCAGGGGGTTTGACGCCGTGGTCATCGGCGTCCGGGCATTCAACACGAGGACGGACCTCGCCGCCCGCCTGCCGGCGCTCTTCGCGTACGTCCAGGGGGGCGGGACCGTCGTGGAGCAGTACAACACGCCGGGCGGCCTCCAGACGCAGCAGCTCGCCCCCTATGAGATGAAGCTCTCGCGCGACCTCCCGCGCTACCGCGTGACCGATGAGAAGGCGCCGGTCGAGCTTCTGGCCCCCGCCGACCCGGTCTTCACGGTCCCCAACAGGATCACGGCCGCGGACTTTGAGGGCTGGGTCCAGGAGCGGGGCCTGGACTTCGCGAGCGAGTGGGACGCCGCGCACCTGGTCCCCATGCTCGCCTGCAGCGACGCGGGCGAGGCGCCGCTCAAGGGCGGGCTGCTCGTCGCGCACTACGGGCGAGGGTACTTCGTCTACACGGGCCTCTCGTTCTTCCGGCAGCTCCCGGCTGGGGTGCCCGGGGCCTACCGCCTGTTCGCCAACCTGGTCTCACTGGGAAAATGAAGCCGCCCAAGGACGAGGAGACCGGGCTGCCGTGGCTGCGCACGTGGGGCAAGGTCTACCTGTGCGTGGTCGTCGTCCTCGCCGCATGGGTGGGCCTGCTGGCCGCCCTGACACGGATGAATTCGTGAACGCGCTCGATTACGTCATCCTGCTGGGCAGCCTGCTCGGGATCGCGGCCTACGGGGTCTGGCGGACGCGGGGCAAGGGCGACCTCAGCTCCTACATCAAGGGCGGCGGGGAGACGCGCTGGCTGACCATCGGCCTCTCGGTCATGGCCACCCAGGCGAGCGCGATCACGTTCCTGTCGACGCCCGGCCAGGGCTACGAGAGCGGGCTGGGCTTCGTGCAGAACTACTTCGGCGCGCCGCTGGCCCTGATCGTGGTCGCCGCCGTCTTCCTTCCCCTCTACCGCCGGCTCAACGTGTACACGGCCTACGAGTTCCTCGGGCACCGCTTCGACTCCAAGACGCGCCTGCTCGGCGCGGGCCTATTCCTGCTCCAGCGCGGCCTCGGCGCGGGGATCACGATCTATGCCCCGGCGATCGTCCTGTCCACGGTGATGGGGTGGCGCCTCGACGCGACCATCGTCTGCAGCGGGCTGCTCGTCATCGTCTACACGGTGAGCGGGGGCTCCGAGGCGGTGAGCCTCACCCAGAAGTACCAGATCGGGGTCATCTTCATCGGCATGGCAGCGGCCTTCGCCGTCGTCCTCTCCAGGCTGCCCGCGGGCCTGACCTTCGCCGACACGCTCACCCTGGCGGGGGGCTTCCACAAGCTCGGCGCCGTGGATTTCTCGCTGAACGTCGACCGGCGCTACACGGTCTGGTCGGGGCTGCTGGGCGGCACGTTCCTCGCCCTGTCGTACTTCGGCACCGACCAGTCGCAGGTGCAGCGCTACCTCTGCGGCGCCTCGCTGCGCGAGAGCAGGCTCGGCCTGATGTTCAACGCCGTCTTCAAGATCCCCATGCAGTTCTTCATCCT
>CAYNLL010000015.1:0-16951 GCA_964398015.1 uncultured Opitutaceae bacterium
GGCGACGTGCAGGACGTGCTCCAGGTGGCGCTGGGAGGGATGCCCCTCACGACCACGGTCGAGGGCCTTGAGCGCTACGGCGTGATCCTGCGCTACGACCGCGACTACCGAGAGAGCCTCGAGGCGCTGCGCGACATCGTGATTCCCGTGAAGGGCGACGGCGTTTCCGCGGCGCCGGGCGCCGCCCCCGGGTTGATGGCGCAGGTGCCCTTGAGCCAGCTCGCCAGGGTGCGCGTGGTCGCCGCCCCCATGGGCGTCAAGAGCGAGGGCGCCGTGCCCAACGCGTGGATCTACGTCGACGTCCAGGGCACGGACATCGGCGGCTACGTGCACCGCGCCCAGGAGGCAATCGACGGCGCCACGCGCCGCGGCGAGCTCAAGGTGCCCGAGGGCTACACCGTCCTCTGGAGCGGCCAGTTCGAGTACATGCAGCGCGCCCAGCAGCGCCTGAGGGTCGTGATCCCGCTCACGCTGCTCCTCATTATCTTCATCATCCACGTCAACACGAAGTCATGGATCAAGACGGCCATCGTGCTCCTCGCGGTGCCGTTCTCTCTGGTGGGGGCCTTCTGGATGATCCACCTCTTCGGCTACAACCTGAGCGTGGCGGTGTGGGTGGGCATCATCGCGCTCGCCGGCCTCGATGCCGAGACGGGCGTCGTCATGCTGCTCTACCTCGAGCTCGCCTATGCCGACTGGAAGGGGAGGGGCCTGCTCAACACGGCGGCGGACCTTCGCGACGCCATCTACCACGGCGCCGTGAAGCGGGTCCGCCCCAAGGCCATGACGGCCGCGGTCATCATCGCCGGCCTCATGCCCATTCTCTGGAGCCACGGCGCCGGCGCCGACGTGATGAAGCGCATCGCCACCCCGATGGTCGGCGGCGTGGTGACCTCGACGGTCATGGAGCTCCTGGTCTACCCGGCCATCTTCTTCATCTGGCGCCGGCGCAGCCTCCCCGCGGCGCCCGGTGTCCCCGCCGCCCTCTCGCCGTGACGCGCCGGCCGGTTCAGGCGCCGGGGATCCCCGGCGCCCCGGCGGTCACTTGCTGCCGCCGAAGAGCCCCTTCAGGGCGTCGCCCGCGGACTTAGCCGAGTTGCCGGCCGCAGCCCCGAGCGTGGACCCGATCTTCCCGGCGGCGTCCGTCGTGGCGGTCACGATTCCCCCGGTCACGCTGCGCATGAGGGCGAGCGCGAGCTCCGACGGCGAGATGCCGCCCTCCCGGGTGCCCACGTCCTCAAGCTCGAGCGGCGGCATGGGAATGGTCAGCGCGGTGGGGCCGAGCCCCAGGGTCACCCTGCCGTGGGTCAGCGAGAAGTGCTTCACGATGAACTTGAGCGGCTTTCCCTGCTTGTTCACGGGCTGGTCGCCCGTGGCCTGGCGGGTCGACGAGCCCTGGATGTTCTTGAGCAGGTCGCCGATGTTGCTCGAGACGACCTTGGTCTCGTAGACGAACTCCGGGTTGTCGATCGAGACGTCGCTCAGGACGATGCAGTCGCTGAAGATCGAGCCCGGGACGACCCTGACGCGGATCTTCCCGATGTAGAACGCCCTGTCGCCGGACCAGCCCGAGGGGTTGCCGATGAGGAGACCCCTCAGCGTCCCGCCGCCCGAGAGGGGGGAGAGGCGGGCGCCCTCCAGGTGGACCGTGGTCTGCGTGATCGTCGGCGCGAACCGGTTCACGCCCGCCGTGACGATCGAGCCGACGAAGAACGTGGCGCCGAGGTACGCGATCACGAGCAGCCCGAGCGCCAGTCCTGCGATCCATGCGAGTTTGCTTCTCATGGGCCCGAGGTTGGCCGATTGTGGGGAGGATTTCAACCGGGGACGCGCCCGCGGCGCGCCGGTCCCGCGCGCCGTCATTTTTGAGGCGCCGTGCCGACCGAGCTGGGCACGCCCACCTCCACGCGCCCCAGCGGGATCGGCTGGACCTGCATGCCCTTGTTCGGCTGGCCGAAGAAGGGCGAGGCGTATTCCGTGATCTTCGGCAGCTCCACGGCAAAGTTGTTTCCGGCCTGGCGGACGCTGTAGCGCGTCTCCCAGAGCAGCCTGTGCTTCTTCTGCTTGGCCAGCATCTGGAAGTCATAGGCCATCAGGACGACGAAGTAGCGGTTCCTGCGGACCTCCCCGACAAGGTTCTGGTAGTCGAACTTGAACGGGTCCGGGGGGTCCTTCAGGGGCTCGTCGAAGCCGAGCATCATCTCGTTCTTGATCATGTTCTGCTCCTGGAGGATGTGCTGGCGCCCCGCTCCCGGTATCTTTCCCGTCGTCGTCCCCCAGTAGACCATGATCAGCAGGTCCGTCCTGTCGGGATCGACGGCGCGCTGGTAGTTCTGCTCTGCCAGCGGCACGGAGATCGCGCGCGCTATGTCCTCGAAGGAGAGCGCATCGATGGTGGTGTCCTTCATCGCGATGTCCCATTTTCCGCCCCTGCCGAAGGCATAGGTCTCGGGACGGTAGGAGCCGTCGGGCAGCTTCGTGCGGATGTACCCCTCCCACGCGTGGGAGGCCACCCAGATGTAGCCGCGTGTCTCCTCCGCGCGCGCGCCGGCCTGCAGGCAGAGCGCGAGGCAGGGGAGGCGCAACGAAAGTCGCAGGAAGTTCATGGAAGGTCAGTCGGGGCTCACCGGCGGCGGCGGTTCCCCGGCCTTCACCTGCTTGATCGCTGTCAGGCGGAAGTAGACGGGCACCTGCATGTGGGTGAAGACGAGGTGGCCCTCCTTGGAGCCCGGCATGAAGCGCCAGCCGTCGACCGCGATGACCGCGGCCTCGGAGAATCCCGGATGCGACGACTGGACGGCGTGGGCCTTGCGCACCCGGCCCGTCGTGTCGACGATGAAGTCGACCACGACATTCCCCTCCGTCCCCAGGAGCCGGAGGCTCGTTGGATAGACAGGGTGGACGATCTTGATGATGTAGGGGGGGTGGGTCGCCGTGGGGTTCTGCTCGGCCTCGGCCACCTTGTCGGCGAATC
The DNA here is from genome assembly GCA_964398015.1 of uncultured Opitutaceae bacterium. Classification (GTDB taxonomy): domain Bacteria; phylum Verrucomicrobiota; class Verrucomicrobiia; order Opitutales; family Opitutaceae; genus Palsa-1447. Next base: position 2,975 of record CAYNLL010000015.1, read on the forward strand.
GCTGGACGTAGCGCTGCTCCATCGGCACGGAGAGCACGTACTTCCACGCGTCGGCCAACGTCATGCCCGAGGCCGCGAGGACCTCCCCCGACAGGAACTGGCCGCCCTTGAAGGACTGCTCGAGCAGGGCGCGGGCCCTCGACGCCGAGTCGGGCTGCGTCGAGTAGCCCGGGATCACGAGATAGAATCCCGCCAGGTAGAACTCGGCGGCTCCGTCGCCGTTCTCGGCGGCCATCTCGAGCCATTTTCGCCCCATCTCGACCTGGTCGGGGGTCGCTCCCGGCCTGAGGAACGTCGAGGACATGCCGAGCATCCCGCGGGTGTACTCGCTCTCCGCGGACAGCTGGTACCATTCGCGCGCGACACCGGCGTCCTCGGCGTTGAGCTTCTGAAGGATCGTTCCGACGCTGGCCTCCGCCGCCGGGTCGTCGGCCTTGGCCGCCTGCTCCTGCCAGGCCAGGGCCTGGTGGAGGTCCGCCTTCACGCCCACGCCCGCGTAGTACATGTCAGCGAGGACCTTCTGCGAGGCGTGGTCCCCTTCCTGCGCTGCCTGGGTGAGCAGGCTCACGGCGGCCGCGACGTCGCGCGGGCCTCCCCATCCCTCCAGCTCCAGCATTCCCAGCCGCAGCTTTGCGGCCGCGCTTCCGAGCGCGGCGGCCCTATGGTAGTGGGCTCGGGCAGCCTGGTAATCCTGCGCGACGCCGTCTCCCCTCTCGGAAAGGACGCCCAGCTCCAGCTCGGCGATACCGATCCCCTTCTCTGCGGCCCTGCCGTACCACTGGGCGGCCGCGCGCGGGTCGCGCTCCACCAGCTTGCCCTCGTCATAGGCCTGCGCGAGCGCGAGCTCGCTGTCCGCGTTGCCCGATGCGGCGGCGCTCTGCAGCCGGGCCATTTCCGCGGAGGCAGCGGCGTCGGACGCCTCGGCACGGCAGGCGCTCCACGCGCTTCCTGCGAGAAGGCATGCGGCGAAGGCCAGGGGGTTGGCACGCATCTGCTCGACCTTCATTGCCCGTTTCCCGCGCCGCCGTCAGCACCGAAAGCGCGCGGGGGCCCCCGGTCGATCTCCGCCTGGATTCGCAACCGGCGCGCGAGCAGGCGCGCCGCCGGCGGTTCAGGGAGAGGAGGAGATGTGTAAAGGGAACTTGACATATGACAAGCAAGCTTTACAGCTGCTTCATCATGAAAAAACCAGGCGTGAACCTCATCGAATCCGTCCAGCCCCTGTCGGGCTATTACTCCTGCGGGATGGACCTCAGGCTGAACGCCTGGCTGGCGTGCGCGACCGCGCTCTACGTGCTCGACCTCCTGCTGGTGCGCCGCAACCCCGAATGGAGCGCCGGCGTGAGGGCGGCGTTCGCGCTGGCCCCGCTGGCCCCCGGGATGCTCTACATCCGGAGCTGGCTGCGGTTCATCCGGGGGATGGACGAGCTGCAGCGGCGTATCCAGCTCGAGGCCTGGCTCTTCGCCGCCATCGGCACCGTCCTTGCGGGGATAGCCGTCAGCACCCTCAACGCCTCCGGGATCCACCTGGGCGGCCTCGAGCACGGCATGGGAATCGGATGCGCCTTCATCGTGAGCTTCGTCCTCTGGCTGGTCGGAACCGCCGTCGCCAGCTGCCGCTTCAAATGAAGAACATCCTCCGCGAGCTGCGGGCGGGGAAGAGGTGGTCCCAGGGCGACCTGGCCGAGGAGCTCGGGGTCTCGCGCCAGACCATCAACGCCATCGAGACCGAGAAGTACGACCCGAGCCTGCCCCTGGCCTTCGAGATCGCGCGCCTTTTCAAGCGGCCGATCGAGGAGATCTTCGAGAACAACAGGGGCTAGGCACGCCGTTACCGGGCCCGCGGCACACCGTTCGGCGCCCGCTCACTTCGGGCCCTGGACAGGGTAGCCCCGCCACACCCATTCGAGGGCCTCCGGAAGCGTCTGCGCCCTCGCCTTGCGGTCCACGTGCCGGGCATTGAGGCAGTAGACGTACTGGTAGTGGTATCCCTTGGCCTTCAGGACCTTCGCCATCCGGTTGTTGGCCTCGACCCAGTCGTGCATCCCATCGCGAAGGGAATTCGGATTGTAGAGGTCGCGGTCGCCCACCTGCATCCAGAGGCGGATCGGCTTCGGCGGGCTCTGGGGGATGAGGTGCTCGTGATATTCCCACGCTCCGTGCGGGGTATCGGGATTGAAGGGTGACGCCTGGTTCACGTACGTGCCGGAGTACGTGATCACGCGGTGGTACAGCTCCGGGTGGTACCAGGCCATCGTGAACGCGGCGACCCCCCCCGAGCTTCCCCCCATGGCCGCTCGCGCCTCCGGGTCCTTCGTGATGAGGATGCCGCAGCTCGCCTCGACGAGCGGGAACACCTCATGCTCGACGAATTCGGCGTAGCGGCCGGACATCGTGTCGTACTCCAGCCCGCGCTCGCTGCCCTGGGCGTCGCCGCCGCCGTTTTGGATCATCACGGCCGCCATCGCGGGCACGCGGTGCTCGGCGATCAGGTTGTCGAGCACCGTGGGCAGGCTGTCGTCCGGCCCGTCCTGCGTCACGATCACGGGAGCCGGGGTGCCCGGGACGTAATTCGGGGGAACGTAGACGGTCACTGTGCGCGTGTAGGGCTTGGGGTAGACCTGCACGTGGGTCAGGTCGGGCGGCCTGTAGTCTTGGGGGCCGCCCGGGGGTACCTTGGTGATGCCCGGGTAGATCCTGCTGTCCTCCGAATGCATCGTGAAGCGGTGCAGCGACCCCTTGGGCACGCCGTCGACCGGATCCATGTCCGGGGAGCGCACGTAGTCGGGACCGATGAGGAAGTCCCCGTCGGCGTCGGCGGGAGGGTTGGCCCCCGGGGCCCCCCGAAGCGCCGTGTCGCCTGGCGTCGCCCCGACAGGCGTGAGCGCGGGCGTCCCGGGCGCGTCCGGAAGGCGTTGCGGCGGCTCGGGGCGCTTCTCGTCGGCTGCCCGCGCGGGCGCGAGGTGCGCTAGGCAGCCCATGGCGACGGCGAGTGCCGTCAGTGTCGTTCGTTTCATATGGGGTTGGCCTCCGGCAAGCGGGTGCGGCGGGATCGGGGTGGGACCGGCGCCGCGGCCGCTCCGTCATGACTGTGTATGGCGCCGCCGCGCCCGCTGTCGAGCGCGCGCGGGGCGGTCGCCTCCCCCGCGCCACCGCAGGAGCGCGTTCGGGTTGCCAATCGACGGACAATCCGGCGGATTAGCGCGCATGGGACGCTTTGCGAAACCGGTGCCACGCCACAGGCGCTTCGGCCGATTCCGCGGATGAAGAGGCCGCTGCGAGCCTTGGCCGGCGGCGCCCTCCTTCTGGCCGCCTGCGCGACGGACCACGGCCCCCCGATAGAGGAGACGCGCGCGGCCGCGCAGGCGGGAGACCTGACCGCGCAGGTTGCGCTCGCGGTCGACTACGATGCCGGACACGGGGTCCAGCAGAGCTACGCGGAGGCGGTGCGCTGGTACGGGCAGGCCGCCGCCGCAGGGGACAAGGTGGCGCAGAACAACCTTGGGACCCACTACCTCGGGGGCCTGGGCGTACAGAGGGACGACGGGAAGGCCTTTGAGCTCTTCACGAAATCGGCAGCGCAGGGGTTTCCGCAGGCGGAGTACAGCCTCGGCAGGATGTGCGAGCTTGGGCTCGGGGTCGCCCGGGACCAGCAGGCCGCGGTCCAGTGGTACCAGAAGGCCGCGGACCACGGCGTTCCCGAGGCCATGCTGAACCTCGGCCTGGACTGCCACGAGGGGGCCGGCGTCCCGCGCAGCCGGGTTGAGGCGTACAAGTGGATCGACTTGGCTCGCCTCTTCGCCCAGGAGGGCGGCGACGCGGGCACGAGGGCGCGCATCCAGGCGGCCCTCGACAAGCTCAAGGCCGAGCTCTCCAAGGACGAGCTCGAGGAGGCGCGGAGCCGGTCCTACGACTGGTACGAGCGCTACGAGGAGGAGAACTAGGGGCGGGATTGCGCCTCCCGACCTGGCGTCCCCCTCAGTTCGCCCGGCTGCCCGCTCCCCCGTAGGCGTCGCGCAGGCCGATGGCGACGCAGTCGGCGTATTCCCTGAAGATGCTCCGGCGGGGCTTGCCCGCCACGGTGCGCTCACCGGGGAAATCGCCCTCCAAGAGCCGTGCCAGCGTGTCCGCCTGGTTCATGAAGTAGGGCTCCGTCACCACCACCGGGCCGTCGTGCTCGCGGTTGAACGCCAGGTTGCGGGCCACGACATAGGGATTGCCGGGCTGCACCAGCCGGGTGTTCCCGGAATTCCCGGAGAGCACGGGAGGAAACCCCGTCACCTCCCTGAACCGGTCGGCGATCGCCGAGGCGACGGCGATCTCCACCGGGGAGGTGTCCTCGAGCAGCTTCGTGAGCAGCCGGAAGCGCTGCTCGGGCTCGCGCAGCTCGGACGGGCTGTAGGCGCCGTTCACGAAGAAGATGTTCCGGTTGATGGAATTGAGGCGGCCCTCGGCGCTTCCGGGGGTGGCGTTGTGCTGCAGCACCACCGTGATGTCGGGCGCAAACGAGCGCCGCAGGAGGGACGCCCGGGCTCGGGTCTCGATCGTCTTGGTCAGCAGCAGGTTCTCCGCGATGCGCAGGCGCCTGGGGCTGTCCGCGGGCAGGGAGGCCGTCTGGAGCTGGAAGGACTCGGGGAGCAGCCACGGCCGGTCACGCATCACCTCCGCGGCAAGGCCTCCCAGGTCCTCGGGCCTGATGCTCCAGACCGGCTCGGCGCTGTCCCTCACGAGGAAGACCTCGGCGCCAAGCTGGGCGAGCCGCTCCCTGAGGAGCCGGCCCACGACGAGGTTCAGGTCGCCCTCGTTGATGAGGCCATAGCCGGGAAAGTCCACGGACCGATCCTCCATCCTCGCCCAGCGCCCGCCTATGTCGGCCGGCTCGATCGCGACGCGGAGCCCCGCGAGCGGCTTGCCCGCCGGCGGGGGCGCCCCGCGCCCGCGCTCGCGCGGGGAGACGAAGGCGACGGGATACGGCCGCCTCGCCGAGCCGGACGAGGCGAACCGCACCACGGCGAGCGGCGGCCCGCCCTGGTCCGGCGTGGCATAGAAATCGACCTCGTCCGCGCCCAGGCGCAGGTACGGGCGAAGGCCGTGGGAGGGATCGTAGACGCGGTCCAGGCGGTCGTCGAAATCGCGGCGGGTGAGGCACCGGTCAAACCTGGAGAGGTCCCGCCATTGCGCCGGCGTGGGGTCTCCCAGCAGGGCGTCGATCGCGGACAGGGGAGGGCTCTCGGACGCGAGGACCCCTGCGGCGGTGCAGAGGAGCAGGGCGCAAGCTGCGCGGGGACGTGGGGCCACGGTGGTAAGGAGGGCCGCGGCGTCTCAGCCGGAGGCCGGCGTACCCCCGGCGGCCACGACGTGCTCGTGATTGCGGATATGCTCGGGGCAGTAGCATTCGTCCCCGGCGCACTTGGAGCAGTAGCGGAAGTCGAGCTCCGGATTTGAGACGTCCGTCTTGCCGCAGATGCGGCAGCGGTGCCGCGCCTCGCCCGGGCGGCCGGCGGCCTCTGTGCGCTCCGCCCGGTGAACGCTCGCCCGTCTTTGGTTGCGCAGGCTGCGCACCACGTCGAATCCGAAGAAGATGAAGAAGTTGCCCGTGGCGGCGAGAACCTGCAGCCGGGATGACCAGCCGCCCGTCAGGAAGGCGAAGGCGTAGCCCACCCAGGTGATCAGCGCCAGCCACTTGATCTTGACCGGCAGCACGAAGAAGAGGAGCAGCTCGAAATTGGGGTTGAGGAACGCGAAGGCGAGGAAGACGGAGCCCGCCAGGAAGGCGTTGGTGACCGGCACATCCGGCTGAAGGAACGACAGGCCGAGGGTGAGGGCCGCGCCGACGAGGACAAACAGGTTGAAGTGGAAGGAGCCCCAGTAGTCCTCCAGCGCGCTGCCCATCATGTAGAAGATCCACCAGGCGAATCCGATGAAGATGATCCCCATGGGGGGCGGCATCAGCAGGAACGCGAAGACGCGCCACCACTGCCCCATGAGCACGAGGCGAGGGACGAGCACGAACCATTCCCGGTCGAGCCGGCCGATCAGGACCGCAAGGTAGACGGTGACCTGGCCGAAGACGAGGTAGAGGGGCAGGTTGGGGATGGCGTAGCGGCCAAAGTGCCGTTCCATTTTCGAAAGGAGGGACATGAAGCGCCGAAAGTACGGTGGATCGCGGCGGAATTCGAGCCGTCTTCGCGTGGATTTTGCGGGCCCTGCCGCAGGCGCCGCGACCGGCCCCCGCGCGCCTCAGTTCCTGGGGGCGGTGAGCAGCTCTATCAGCGTCGGCGAGCCGACGTCGACGTGGCCCTCGCGGATGAACTGCCGGACAAGGCCTCCGCTGGCCTGCCCGAAGTACGGGGAGGCAAACCGGGTCATCGCGGGCAGCGCCTTCCCAAAATCATTGCGGGGCTGGTTGATGCTGAAGCGCGTTTCCCAGAGCAGCTTGTGCTTCTTCTGCTTCCAGAGCAGCTGGAAGTCGTAGGCGAGCAGCACCACGAAATACCTGTTCGTCTCGATCTCGTTGACCAGGTCGTGCCGGTGCCACCTGAGCGCCGAGAGCTTGATGGCCTCCCCGAATTCCGTCCCGATCACGCCCTCCGCGTCGTAGCCGAGCAGCTCGGCATTCAGGTAGTCCATGTGGTCGCGATAGGTGTCATCCATCCCGCGTGTTGGGTTTTCCAGGACGGGGACGATGGTCGTTCCCCAATACACCATGATCAGCAGCCCCGTCGCCTCCGGGTCCTTCGCCGGGAGGTAGTTCTGGTCCGCCAGCGGCACCGCGAGCGTCCGCGCAATGTCCATGAAGCTCATGTCGTCGATCGTGGCGTCGTGGTAGGGGCCCCCGTAGTCGCCGCCCTCCCCGAAGGCGTACTGCTCGGGCTTGAAGGAGCCGTCCGGAAGCCTCGTGCGGACGTAGCCCTTAGCCGTCTCCGAGGACACGGCCGTGATGCCCTCGGCCCCTTCCGCGGCGCGCATGGCCGGCGGCGCAAGAAGCCCGGCCAACAGGGCGAGCGTCGCAACGGTGCACCCCATAGAGGTCGTGTTCATGCTTGAGTGGAGGGTCCTGGGCTCCATTGGGGACTGACGAGCCCCGCGGGCAAAGGATGTGGCCAATCGTGGCGGCTTGCAAGGCGGCTTGGGGTTCCTGATTTGTTTGCCGCCGCCCGCCCGGGGATCTGGCACAGGCCGCCGTGAGGCGGGTTTCAGCCCTCCGACTGTCACGGGATGCTGCGGCAGGCATGAATGAACCCGAGTACATCCGGAGGAAGGGAGCCTTCGGGGCCGCCCGTCGGTCTTGCTGGCCCACGGTTCCCGCGGATAGGGTCGAACTCGCATGAAGTTCCCCTTCCCGGCTTCGCGGCTCCGGGCGGCCATGGAGAGCATGAAGCCGGAAACGGCCTTCCTCGTCCTCGCGTGCTCGTTCGGCCTCGCCGTGCTGGCCGCCAATCCCCCCTTTCAGGCGCCGGACGAGAACGACCACTTCTTCCGCGTCTTCCAGATCAGCGAGGGCACGTTCATCGGGGAGAGGCACGGCGCAACGGCCGGCGGCGACCTGCCCCAGGCGGCGGTCGACGTGACCAACACGGAGGGGATCCCGTTCCATTACGAGAAGAAGATGACCCGAGGCCTCTTCACGCGCCTGGCGCATCCCGTCTTTCTCGACTGGAGCCGCGCGCCGCGGGGATACCACGCCTTCCCGCACACGGTGGTCTACGCCCCTGCGTGCTACCTGCCGCAGGCGGTCGCGGTCTTCGCCGGCCGGCACCTGCGCGTGGGCCCCCTCGGCCTCATGTACCTCGCGCGCCTGGCGGGGTTCGCGGCCTGCGTCGCGCTCGGATACGCCGCGCTGCGGGTGCTCCCGATCTACCGGTGGACGGTCCTGGTGATCCTTCTCTGCCCGATGAGCCTTTACCTCTTCGGCTCCGTGGCCTCGGACGGCCTGCTGGTCACCGGGGCGGCCCTGCTCGTCGCCTGGCTCGTTCGGCTGGTGGCCGAGGGAGGCCGGGAGGCGCGACTCGGAGAGCAGGCGGGAATCGTGGCGCTGTTGGGGCTGCTCGCGGTGGCAAAGCCCGTGTACGTGCCGCTTGCCGGCGTCGCGCTGTTCGTCGTGATCCCGGGGCTCGGCTCGCTGCGGGGAAGGGCATTGTTCGGCGCGGCCGTCGCCGCCGCCTGCCTCCTGCCCGTCTGGCTCTGGGGGCGCGTGGCGGTGTCCCTGTTCGTCCCCGGAAAGGAGGGCGTCCCCCTGGACCCGGTGGCGCAGGCCCACCACATCGCCCAGGGGCCGGTGGAATTCATCCTTCTGGTCGCGCAGACGCTCCACGTTCAGTACAGCAACAATTTCCGGTGGATGGTCGGCACGCTGGGATGGGGCGACACCCCGATGCCGGCCTGGTTCTACCCCGCGTTCGCCTACGGCGTCCTGGCCTGCCTCGTCATGGAGTCGGACGGGGGAAGGATCCTGGGATGGCGCCTGCGCGGGGTGATCGCGATGGCCGCCGCGGCTTCCGTGCTCCTCATCTACGCGGCACAGTACGCCAGCTGGAATCCCCCCGGCTCCACCTCCCCTATAGAGGGGATCGAGGGGCGTTATTTTCTCCCCCTCCTCCCCCTGGCCGTCCTGAGCTTCCCGGCGTTCCCGGTGCGTTTGCCCCGAGTCCTCGTGGCGGCGCTGGCGGGCGCCCTTTCGGTCGTCTGCGCGGCGGTCTGCCTTTGGAGCGTGATTGTCCGCTACTACGTCACGCCCGCGCCGCCCGCCCCAAGCGCCAAGACGGTGAGGCTCGTCAATGTCTCGGCCCGCGCGTTCGTCGGCGCCCGGGAGAACGTCCTCGTCACGGGATTCTCCGTGGGCGGGCCCGGGCTGGAGACGCTCCTGATCCGGGCCGAAGGCCCCAGCCTCGCCCGGCTCGGCCTCGCGGGCGTCCTTGCCCGCCCCTCGCTCAGGGTCGTCGATGCGGAGGGGACGGTGCTCGCTGCCAACACCCGGTGGGGGGCCAATCCCGATCCGGCGCGGATACTGAGGGCCTCCGCCGCCGTGGGGGCGTACGCCCTGCCGCAGGACAGTGCGGATTGCGCCCTGATCCTGAGCGTCCCCAGGGGGCGGTACACGGCCGTGGTCAGCGGCGAGAACGGCTCCACGGGAATCGTGCTGCAGGACATCTATGAGCTTTCGAGCAGCGGCACCCGCCTGGAGAACTTCTCCTCGCGCGGCTACGTGGGGAGGGGGGCCAACATCATGGTCGTCGGCTTCGCCGTCAGGGGGCGGGGAGCCGAGTCCGTCCTCGGCCGCGCGGACGGTCCAAGCCTTGCGCAGTTCGGGATAACCGGCGTCCTGGCCGCTCCCGCGCTCGAGATGGGCCCGTTCCCGTCCGGCAGCCTGAGCAACGCCGGATGGGGAACCCGCCCGGACACGGCCGAGATCTCGGCGGCGGCCTCCCGGGTGGGCGCCTTCTCTCTGGCCGCGGGCAGCGGCGACAGCGCAGCCCTCGCCACGGTCGAGCCCGGCGCGTACACGATGAAGGTGTCCGGCGTCGGCGGCGCCACGGGCGTCGCCCTGGCGGAGATCTACGAGCTGCCATGATATGCCTGCGGCCTCACGCCCGCGTTGACGGCCTCCCCTTGAGAATGGGCGCGCGATGAAGGGGGAAAGGACGCCTTCCATGCTTCACTCGTGCCGCCTCCTCGTCTCGAGGCTCAATGCGGCCTTCCGCAGGTTCCGGGATTCGGGGGGAAGGCCCGCACCCGGCCGCGCCGCATCCGTCTGGTGCCTGGATTTCCTGAAGCTGGAGGGCGACCGCCTCATCCTGGACGGCTGGGCGCTCGCGCCCGAAGGGGCAAGACCTGCCCTCACTGTGAATGGAGTCAGGATGGTGACTACGTTCGGTCACCCGCGCGCCGACCTTCAGCGCGTGATGCCCCTTGACGGCCGCGCTCCGTCGGCGGGCTTCCATGCCGAGTGCCCGGGCATCTCCGCGCACCTCTCCGGGCACGAAAGCCTGGAGGTGCGCTTCTGCGACGAAGCGACACTCCGCCCCTTCAATGCCGGGCACTCCTTCTATTGGCCGCTGGCGCCTCCGCCTCATGCCTTCCCCGACCCCGCTCGGAGAACGCGGGTGCATGGCGACGCCAACGCGGACGGGTTCATCATCAACGGATATTCCACCTTCAGGAAGCTGGAATCCGCGCTGAAGGACCTCTCGCGGACATGGGAGAGCTTCCATAGGATAATCGACTGGGGGTGCGGCTGCGGCAGGGTGTTCCGCTACCTTCCGCAGGGGGTCCTGCCGCGCCTGGTCGGGGCCGACGTCGACGCGGACAGCATCGAATGGTGCAGGCACGGCTTTCCCGCCTCAGAATTCCAATGGGTCCCGCTCCTGCCGCCCACGCCGTTGCCGAGCTCCGCCTTCGACCTTCTGATCGGCGTCTCGGTCTTCACGCACCTGCGCGAGCAGGCGCAGCACGCATGGCTCCAGGAGCTGGCTCGGATATGCTCCAGCGGCGGCCTTCTGCTCGTGACCATCCACGGCCCCACGGCGGGCGCGCGCGCGAACCTCTCCGAGGAGCAAACCCGCGAGTGGATGGGCAAGGGGTTCATCGCGACAGGCCTCAACGCCGACCTCGCGGGCGCCATCCCGGACGACGGCTACTACGTCGATTCCCTCCACACCCATGACTACGTGAGGCGCGAGTGGGGAAGGCACTTCGATGTCGTGGACATTCGCGACAGCCCCATAGCCAACCATCAGGACCTGGTGATATTGCGCAGGCGCTAGCGGGCCCGCCCGCTTGCTAGGATCGGCCGGAAGCCCTATGTTCCACGTGCACGGAGTAAGGCTTGGACCCCAATGAACGCTTCCCGGATGGTGGGACTGACAGCGTGGCTGCTCGCGGGATGCGGCGCGTGGCTTCGCGCCCAACCGGTCGCGACCGCTGCCGCGGAGGGAGCGGTCGGCATCACCGCTGTGTCGTCGAGGGCAAGCAGGGACTACGTGCGAGCGAGGCTCGCCGACGGCTCGTTCCAGCCCGAGGAATACGCTTTCGGGGAAGGGGGTCGCCTGGATGGGTCCTTTCGCGACCCCTCGATCGACAGGCTTAAGTTCCTGGACATTGCGCGAGTCCTCTCGGGCCCGCTTGCCGCCCAGAACTACCGTCCCGCGAAGGATCTAAACACGGAAAAGCTCCTCATCATGGTCTACTGGGGAACGACCCTCGTGCCGGAGTCGTTTTCCGCGACCGCAGGGAGCCTCAACTACCAGAATGCCCAGAATACCTACGACGAGCTGAGTCTGGCCGCGACCAACCAGAACAAGGGTGCGGGCAGGAACGCACAGATGGCGATCGAGGGCGCCCTTCGAGGTGCGAGCCAGCAACTCGGCATGGAGAACCTCCAGCGCGAGCAGGTCGATGTAAGGAATGCCGTGCTTCTGGGCTACGACTCCGAGGGAGTGATAGGGACTGACCAGGGGGAGTGGAGCGGGCACACAGGGGTTTCGGGAAACAGGCATGACGACCTGCTCTCCGAGATCGAGGAGAACAGGTATTTCGTGGTGCTGCTCGCCTACGATTTTCAGGTGTTTCGGAAGGAGAATAGGCACAGGCTGCTTTGGGAGACGCGATTCAGCGTCAATGAACCCCACAACGACTTTGCCAAGGCCCTGCCGGTGATGGCGCAATATGCCTCAAGGTACTTCGGCCAGGACAGCCACGGGTTGCTCAGGACCAAGGTCCCCGAGGGCCAGGTCAGGGTGGGTGAGCCGAAATCTCTGGGCGAGGTCGACGCACCGCAGAAATGAGGCCGGGTTTCCGGTAGCGGTTGACGAGCAAGGTGCAGTTCAAAAACGCGTCCTTTTTCGGACTGTTGACGGCCAGTCGCGAGAAGCAAGATTCGGATGCCATTCAACCGGTTCTTGAATTGCTTCGCCGTGACGTCGATCGTATGAACCGGCCGTCAGATCAACCTAGATGGCCCACTCACTCAACTTCGTTGCCGGCTGGTGGCTAATCCTCCTGGCTTTTGCGACCGGCGCGTTGATCGGCCTCGGATTCCACAAGGAGGAATTTCTCGGAGGATACGACTCCTTTCGCCGTCGGTTGGTCCGGCTGGGGCACATTGCGCTTGCCGCGCTCGGGGGCCTGAACGTGCTCTTCGGCATCTCGCCGGTGCCTGCCGGAGCGACCCTCGTCGGCGCCGAACCGGGGCCTCTGTTGCTCGCTGGGGCGATCGCCATGCCCACAGTGTGCTTCCTCTCGGCATGGCGGAAACCCTTCAGGCTCCTTTTCTTCGTTCCGGTCGTCCTGTTGATCTCGTCCGTCGTCTTGATCCTAATCCGCGTCTCCTAGTGAAAATCGGACTCCTAGCGATGAGCGGCGTGCGAGCGCACGACAAGAAGCTGCTCGAGCTCGGCCTCACGTTGCCCGGTTTCGTGGAACGCAGCCGAATAATTGCCTCCCTGCCGAGCTTGGGCCTGCTGTATTTGGCCGCTGTAACGCCCCCCGGCCACGAGATCCTGTATTTTGAAGCGGAGTCGGACGGCGCCGAGCCGAAGGAGCTCTATTCCTGCGAGTTGGTGGCGATCAGCACTTTTTCCGCCCAGATCTTCGAGGCGTATGCGATCGCCAGGCGGCTCCGCAAGGCCGGGGTCAAAGTCGCGATGGGCGGCCTGCACGTGTCGGCTCTCCCAGACGAGGCGGCGGACCATGCCGACTATGTAATTGTCGGGGAGGGAGAAAACACGTGGCCGGAGGTCGTCAAAGCGGCAGAGCTAGGCGAGGCATCGCGTGTTTTTCGCGCCTCCGAGTTCGAGCCGGTCGACGTCAAGAGTCTCCCCGTGCCGCGATACGACCTTCTTGGAAGCCGTCCCTACAACCGGTATACCGTGCAGGCGACCCGGGGCTGCCCTTGGAGGTGCGATTTTTGCGCATCGACGGTCATGCTCCAGATGCCCTATCGCAGGCGGCCGGTTGAGCAGATCGCCCGCGACATTAGGGCCATTCAGCGCATGAACCCGCAGGCGTTTGTCGAATTTGCCGACGACAACACGTTTGTGGACAAGGCCTGGGGGAAAGATCTCTGCCGGGCGTTGATTCCCCTGAAGGTCAAATGGTTCACGGAAACGGACGTCAGCGTGGCGGACGATCCCGAGCTGCTGGACCTCATGAGGCTCGCAGGGTGCCGCCAGGTTCTCATCGGGCTGGAGAGCCCGAGCGCGGGACCGCTCCAGGGAGTCGAGCAGCGGGCCAATCGGAAGGCCCGATGGGCATCCCGGTACGCCGAGGCCATTCGCGCAATCCAATATCAAGGCATCACCGTCAATGCGTGCTTTATCCTTGGCTTGGACGGCCAAAAGGCGGATGCCTTTCGAGAGATCCTCGAGTTCGTCGTTCAGGCTGAGCCCTTCGATGTTCAGATTACCATCCTCACGCCATTTCCCGGAACACCGCTGTACGAGCGACTCCTTCGAGAGGGCCGGATCCTCGAGCCAGGCGCCTGGCATCTCTGCACCCTGTTCGACGTGAATTACCAGCCGAGCGGGATGACTCCACAGGAACTTCGCGAGGGCATTTATGAACTCGGCGCGCAGCTCTACAACGACGAAGCCACCCGGCGCCGGCGAAAGGGATTTTTCAGCCAATATAACCTCAACCCAAGGGCACCTTCAGCACGCCTGAATGCTGATGCAGAGCCAGCGTTGAATTCGACTGGCCTCAGTTAACGGAGCACACCCATGAAATCGCTGCCAATGATCCGACTACTATATTTTGCTGCCGCAGCCTATGATGGGCTGCTCGGCCTGACCTTTCTGGCGGATGGCCCGCGGCTCTACTCCTACTTCCAGATCACGCCCCCAAACCACTGGGGTTACGTTCATTTCTCGGCTGGAATTCTTGTGATATTCGGCTGGATGTTTCTCGAAATTGCGCGCCGGCCGTTCGAGAGCCGGAACCTAATCCCCTACGGCATTTTGTTCAAAGTTTGTTACGTGAGCA
>CAYNLL010000016.1:0-10518 GCA_964398015.1 uncultured Opitutaceae bacterium
CTGAACTGGATGCCGAAGTCGATCGCGATCCCGATGAAGAGCGGGGCGAACGCGACCGAGATAGGGTTGAAGGGGCCTACCACGGCGACGGCGAAGCCGGCGCAGGCCACGAGCCCCGTGCCTAGGGTGGCCAGAATCGCGGCAAACGTGCGAAAGGAGCGGACCGCCAGGAACAGCCAGAGCATCAGCAGGCCCAGAGAGAGCGCGGCGGCGACGCCCGCTCCCTCCGACAGGGCCGAGAGCTGGTCGTCCGAGAGGGCGACCGGGCCCGTCACGCGCACCCGCGTGCCGCGCTCCGGGACGAAGCCCGCGTCCCTGGCCGCGGCGTGGATCGCGTCCACGGCCCGCCGGCCGGGCTCGACCGCGCCGAAGTTGAGCGCCGGCCGAGCCAGCACGATCCTGCGAAGCTCGCGCGGCCCGGGCTTGCGGTCGCTCAGCAGGTTCTGCCAGGAAAGCGGTGCATGGCGCCCGTCGAGCGCGGCGTCGACCGCCAGGGCGACGGCATGGAACGGCCGGTCGAGCGCGGAGGGCGAGACCTGCCCGCGCAGGGCCCCCTGAGAGAACAGGTCGAGCGCGTCGAAGACGCCGCGCGGATTGGGGTCGGCCGCAAGCGCGCCGAGCATCGGCTGCGCCGAGATCATTGCGTCCGCGTAGGCCTGCACCTCGTCCCGCGAGAGGAAGAGCATCCCGTTCCTCCTGAAGAACGGGCTTCCCTCCGTGTCGCGGACGTCGCGGAAGAGGGCGTGGTCCGCCGCGAGCCGGGCCGCGAGTGCGGCGGCCGCATCCTCGGCCTGGTCCGGCGTGTCGCCGTCCACCACGACGGCCAGCAGGTCCGTGTTCTGCGGGAATTCCCGGTCCATCTCGGCCGCGGCCTGCCGCCACGGGAGCTTGGGCGAGATGAGGTTCGACGTGTCGGTGTCGATGGCGACATGGCGCGAGACGTAGGCGCCGGTGGCGGCCGCGGCCAGCAGCACGAGCACGACCACGGCCGCGGCGCGCCGGCGGCTGGCCTCCACCACCCGGATAGCGGCCCTGATCACCCTCGAATCGGCGCTCATGACCGGGACGTTGGAGCAGTTCCTCGCCATCGTCGACGCCGGTTTTGGGCCCGGAAAATGCTACGGGTGCCTTGACGCAAGCAAGTGAAGGTGACCACAATGCGCTCGGTTTCGTAGCACTTTCCTTTTCTATGAACAGAAAAATGCTAGGGTTCCTTAGGGCGGCCGAGGCAGTTATTCTTGCCTCCGCTGCGACGGCAATGTCCCAGACCGCTCCGGCGGCGCAGGACGCCTCGAATGATGAGCCACTTCTGATATCCCAGGTCGTCGTGACCGGCTCCCACCTGCCGAACACGCCCAGCACGGCGACGCAGCCCGTGCAGGTGATCGGAGCCGACCAGATCGCGGACACCGGAATGGCAACGGACCTGGCGGACATCCTGAGGAAGGCCGACCCCCAGTTCACCGGCAACGGCAGCCTGGGTCTGGAGAACGCGAACTCGGAGGCCTTCGTCACCCAGGGGGGCTCGTTCCTTCAGATCCACAATCTGAAGACCCTGGTCCTCATCGATGGCAGGCGCGTCGCCTTCGATCCGGCCGAGGCCTCCCTCGGGCTTGAGTTCGTCGACCTCAACATGATCCCGGTGTCGGCCATCGACCACATCGAGATTGTCTCCGACGGCGCCTCCGCCCTCTACGGCTCCGATGCCGTCGGCGGCGTGATCAACGTGATCATGAAGGCCGACTTCAACGGATGGGAGGCCGGCGTCCACTGGGGGGAGAGCAGCAACAAGGGCGGCTACACAGAGCGCTCGGGCTATGTCACAGGAGGGGTGAGCACGAAGACCACCTCCTTCATGGTTTCCGTCGAGGGGACCGAGACGAGCCCGATCTTCATGAGCCAGAGGCCGTATTCAAACCCCATCTACACGACGACGACCTATCCGGGCGTCATCAGCATCCAGCCGATTTCGGTCACCTTCAACGCCATGGGCCAGCCGCAGGCGCAGCCCGGGGCGCTCTCGTACTACCTGCTGAACCCGGCGCTCAACGCGCCGCCCCAGGGGCTGCAGTACTCGATCGACCAGCTGGTCCAGATGGGCGTCTACTCCCCGGTCGCCGCACAGCAGCTGCAGGGTGGCTACAACGTCGCGAACCAGCAGACGCTGCTGGCGAGCCTGACCCGCCGGAGCGTCGTGGCGGATTTTGAACACCACGTCTTCGGCGACAAGGTCGTGGCGTTCGGCGACCTCATGTACAGCTTCGACCGGACGCGCTCCCAGGTGGCGGGCGAGTCCCTCTCGCCGTACATCTCGGCGCCGTTCACCGACCCGTTCATCTATGGGAGCTCGCCGCCGCCGCCGGGGCCAGGGGCCTATGTGCCTTACATCCCGTACCTTCAGCCGAACAGCCCGTTCTCGCCGAACTGGCTCTTCCAGCCCAGCGCGCAGGGCTACACCATCAACCTGGTCAATGCGAACAACCTGTTCTCGCAATACCCCATCCAGTCGGTGGACCAGTCGGAGTTCTACCGCTTCGCGGGCGGCCTGAGGGGGCAGCTCAGCCCGCGCTACTCCTGGGAGGTCGGACTCGACCTGAACCGATACCACCTGGGATTCTCGAGCCCGGGCCAGATCGATACCGCCAACCTGAACGCGGCGCTGGCGTCGGGATCGATCAACCCGTTCGCGTATGACCAGGTCGCCGGCTCGCTGCCGTCGAATGTCATCGGGACGAAGACGAACAGCATGGTGAGCACGCTCGCTTCGGTCGACTTCCTGGTCCGCGGCACGCCGCTGGACCTGCCCGGAGGGGACCTGAGCTTCGCCGTCGGCGGGAGCCACACGCGCGAGACGCTCTCGGACAGCCCGGACGCGACCAGCGAGCCGATCGAACCCGGCCTGTCCATCGCCGGGTGGCTCAACTCTGAGTCGCTTTCGCCCTTCGGGGCGTCGCGCGAGGTCGACTCGCTCTACGGCGAGCTGAAGGTCCCCGTCGTCGGTCCCAAGCAGAACATCACAGGGCTTCACCAGCTCACGATCGACGTGGCGGGGCGCTACGACGACTACAGCCTCATCGGCCACTCCGACGTCCCGGAGGGCAGCCTGAACTACGAGCCGATCGACGATCGTTTCACTCTCCGCGCCTCGCTCGGGCGGTCCTTCGGGGCGCCGCAGCTCTCGGAGCTCTTCGGGCCGCCGATCTCCGGGCCGATCCCGCCGTTTACCTACCAGGGCTACTACGGGAACGTCGCCTCGAGCGCCGGCTTCACCGGGATCAGCGGTCCAAATCCGGCGCTTCAGCCGTTCACCGCCAACACGTGGTCGACGGGCTTCGTTCTTGCCCCCCGCGAGGTCAAGGGCCTGGACCTCTCGTTCGACTTCTTCGAGGCGAACGTGAAGGGCGCCATCGGGTACCTCAACCAGGTGAGCATCGTCCAGAGCGTCGAGTCCCTCGGGCCGGCGTCCCCCTTCGCGCAGTACGTCCACGTGGGAAGCCCCTCCGGGCCCGGCGTCACGGGACCGGGCCAGCTGAGCACGGTCAATCCGACGAGCATCTTTGTGCTGGTGCCCCTCATCAACCTCAGCGCCCAGGCCGACAAGGGGTTCGACGCCACGCTCGATTACGTGACGACGACCGAGTCGGCGGGGCGCTTCAAGCTCAGCTCCACGGTCACCGTCTGGAACAGCTACCTCGTGCAGGAGATCCCGACCGAGGACTACTACCAGTACGCCGGCACGGCCTCGGGCGGGGGGAGCAGCAGCCAGGGCACGATCCCGCGCTGGCGCACGTACACGACGCTGGATTGGAGCTACAACGCCCTGGATGTCGTGGTGGGTCAAACGTACATTCCCTCGGTCACCGACATCGGGGCCGGGGGGTCCGCCCAGTCGGCGCCGCAGCACGTGGGCGCCTACGAGCAGTTCGACGCCGTGGCGGGCGCCGACCTGGGGAAGATCACCTCGCTGAAGTGGCTCGGAAAGTCTAAGGTCCGGTTCGGCGTCAACAACGCCTTCAACCGGATGCCCCCGGTGGCGCCCAACGCCTTCCCGTCCACCAACGCCGACATCGGCGACTACAACGGGCCGATCGGCCGCCTCTACTTCGTCGAGGCGAAATACCTGTACTGAGGAGGGCCGGGGCGGCTGGGAGCCGGTACGCGGCCGCCCCGGGGCCCGCTGCGCGTGTGAATAAGTTTTTCACGAAAAGACAATTATTAGACTTGTCTTATAAAACGCGTTAATGACGCTAGCGGCCCGATGAGGCCGAATTCCCAGGCAGCGCGCACGACAGGGGCACTCCTGGCCTCGCTGTGCGCCTGCGCCTGCCTCGGCGCCCAGCCGCGCGAGGCCGTGGCGGACCTCCTCGGGCGCACGGTGCCCGACTTCGCCGTGCAGGGCCAGGAGGCGCGCACCGTCCTGGAGGGGATCGGCGCGGCCTATCATTTCCCGGTCATCGTCGAGCCCGACGTCCAGGGGACCGTCACCTTCGAGGTCCACGGCGCGACCGTCGGGACGGTGATCGAGGCCGTCTGCAGGCCGAGGGGATGGAGCTTCGAGGTCGCGGACGGCGGCTACCTCCTCGTCCGCAGGTTCGTCACGAGGATCTATCCGGTCGACTACCTGCAGATGACCCAGACGGGATCGAGCTCGGCGAGCATCAACCTGAGCGAGAGCGCCGGCGGGACCGGGTCGGCGCTGGCCACATCGGCCGGGGGAGCCGTCCCGGCGGCGGGGGTCGCCACCGCCGCCGGATCGGCGCCGGGGCAGGCAGGAGCGGGAGGATCCTCCAGCGGGGGAAGCTCGACGCTGAGCGTATCCCAGCAGAACGACGCTGATTTCTGGGGCCGGCTCGAGTCCGACCTGAAGGCCATGGTGGGCGAGGGGGAGTCCCTTGTCGTGAACCGTTTCGCCGGAGTGGTGCAGCTTCGGGGCAGCCTGCGCACACACGCCGTGATGGAGGCCTACCTGCGCCGCGTCCTGCAGAGGGTCGGGAGGCAGGCGCGGATTTCCGTCAAGGTGGTCGAGGTCGACCTGAACAGCCAGTCGAAGGCCGGCATCGACTGGACCGTGGCCGGCGCCTCGCTGGGGCGGATCGCCAACACGGCGCTGAGTGTGACCGGCGCCTCGACGTCGACGGGGACCATCTCCCAGGTGGGCGCGATCACCCTCAACCCGAACACCTTCACCGGCACCATCAGCGCGGGAGGCGTCCAGGCCGCGCTGAGCGCGCTGGCCGAGCAGGGCACCGTCCGCGTGGAATCGAAGCCCGAGGTGGCGGCGCTCAACAATCAGACGGCGTTCGTCCAGGTGAGTGAGGACCAGCCCTTCTTCAGCCGCACGAGCACCACCACGATCAACGCCGGCGGGACGACGGTCGCCGGCACGCAGCCGATCGTCAGCACCAACTATTCGGAGAGCACGGTGTCCTTCGGTAACGTGCTGGAGATCACGGTCCAGATATCGGATGACCTCTCGACGAAGCTCTCGGTGTCGCCTGCGATGACGGAGCTGGTCGGCACCGTTACCTCGCCCGATGGCCAGGAGACGGCGCCCATCACGGACACGAAGAGGGCGAGGACCACGGTGACGCTGCGCAACCATGAGACCGCCGTCATCGGGGGGTTCATCACGGAGACGGCGGCGACCGACAAGAGGGGGATCCCGGTGCTGTCCAACGTACCCGTCCTCGGAAACGCCTTCTCGACTTCGGCCAAGGCGAAAACCCGCACCGAGCTCGTCTTCCTGGTGACGGTGAACGCCGAGGAACCGCCGGCCCTCGTGCCTGTGGACGCAGACTCGCCGGGCCGCGGCGCAGGGCCCGAGCCCGCTGACGCCCCGCCGGGCGTCGGCGGCGCCCTGCGCAGGGTCGAGCGGATCGGCATCCAGGGGGACGCGTCATGATTCTTGCCGCGCACGACGTTGGGCGCGCCGAGGCCGATGTGGAGGCGTTCCTCTGCGCAAAGCTCGCCGAGGTCGGCGTCTCCGAGCGCCAGGTCGCCGCGGCGCAGGCGTACCACCGCCAGGTCGAGGGCCGCCAGCCCGCGAGCCGGACGATGGTGGAGCTCGGCCTGGCGACCGACGAAGCCATGGCGCGATGGATCGCCGAGTACCACGGGTGGAGGTACCTCCCAAGGGAGGAGCTGCTCGTGCAGGGCGACGCCCACACCCTCCTGCCTGAGGGGATTGCCCGGAACCGAAATGCGCTGGTCCTCTCCCGGCAGGGGTCACGGCTGACGGTGGCGGTCGCTGACCCGTCGGGCCCCCAGTTTTCCCAGGTGACCTACGCGCTTGAGGGCAACGCGATCGAATGGGTGGTCTCGCCGCAGGCCGACATAGCCGCTTGCATCGCGCAGACCTACTCCGCCAGCCTGGAGGTCCGCGACAACGAGCTCGAGCGCTTCGTGGAGGGCATGATTCGCGAGGCGTCCCACACGCGCGGGCTCTCGGACATCCATTGCATTCCCGGGGACCGCAGCTGCGAGATCCGGTGGCGCATCGACGGAGACCTGGTCCCCTGGGGAACGCTTCCCGGGTCGATGAAGGAGGCCGTCAGCGCGCAGCTCAAGCTCTCCTCAACGCGCGGGCCGGACGGCAGGTCCCGGGGAGCCTCCGCCTCAGGCGGCCTCGACGTGGCCAACCGCCTCGACGCCCAGGACGCGTCCGCCGTGAGGGAGTACGGAAGCAAGCGCGTATCGCTGCGCTACTCGGTTATCCCGGCGATAAACGGCGAAAGCATCGTGATCCGCATCCTGGACCAGAGCGCGCAGGTGGGGTCCCTTGAGGACCTCGGGATGCTTGGGGACACTGCGGTGCAGTTCCGCACGGAGCTGAAGCGGCCCAACGGTATCCTGCTGATCTCGGGGCCCACGGGCCACGGGAAGAGCACGACACTGGCGGCCGCTGTGCCCTGGCTCGACGCGCGCACCAAGCGCGTCCTGAGCGTCGAGGACCCCGTAGAGTACCGGCTGCGCACGGTGACCCAGGCCCCGGTCAGCCCGAGGCTGCCGTTCGCCTCGGCGCTCCGGGCATTCCTGCGCCACAATCCGGACATCATCATCGTCGGCGAGATTCGCGACGGGGAGACGGCGGCTCTCGCCATGCGCCTTGCCCTGACGGGCCATCTGATCCTCACGACAGTCCACGCCAACACCGCGGTCCAGGCCGTCAGCCGCCTCATCGACCTCGGGGTCGAGTCCACGATGATCGCCGCCACGACCCGGTTTCTCCTGGGACAGCGCCTCGTTCGGCGCCTCTGCCCCGGCTGCAGGAGGTCCCACAGGGAAGCCGGGGCGCTGGCCAGGCGCTTCGGGGCCCTGGTCGCCAGAGCAAGGGACTCGGGGCTCATCGCGCCCGCGGAGGCGGGTTCGCCCATGTTCTTCGAGGCGGGAGGCGGATGCAAGGCGTGCAACCGGAGCGGCTTTGTCGGCCGCTCGGGGATCTTCGAGTTTCGCGACCTCCGGAGGCCTTTGGCCGACATGCTACTGCGCCAGCGGACCCATTTTGATCCCGTTGCCGGCGAGGCGCTCTTTTCGGCTGCGGTGCTCCGGGGCGAGATCGGCTCCAGGTGCATGCGCGAGGACGGGATCCTCAAGGCATGCCTCGGCCTGACGACGCCGGAGGAGGTCTTTGGCGCCACCATGGACGGCGCCGCAGCGCATTGACTCCCGAAAACAACACACATGAAAAGCACCGAACCATCCCCCTGCCGCGCAGGACAAACCGAGGCCCCACGCGGCTTCTCGCTGATAGAAATCCTCGTCGTCGTCGCCATCATCGGCGTCCTGGCGGCCATCCTTCTCCCCGCCCTCAACAAGGCGCTCTCGGCTGCGCACGTGAACCGGACGATCGCCGACCTTAAGCAGCTGAAGGGCTTCGTGGCCGACGCGGCCAACCAGCTCGGGGGCACGCTTCCCGAGACGAAGGGCTACGCGTCGCTTGCGGCCGCGGTCAGCGCCGCCACGAACCCCAACCTGTCGGGATCGGCGGCCGCCGACTTCAACAACGCGCTGAGGCTGGACGAGGTGCTCATCTCGGTGCCCAGCCCCAAGCTGGAGAAGTACTTTGCTCCCGCGTGCGGCGCGCAAGTCTTCGTGCCGGCGGGCGGATCTGCGGTTGTCGATCCGCGCTACAGCGCCGCCACGGGGTTGTTCTACAACCTTCCCGACACGCGCATCCCCTCGGGCTACAGCTATGCGCTCGTCTCCAGGCTGGAGTGCGCCGCCGTCGACATCGCCCAGACCCCGGGAACCGTGGACACGAGCGGGGGCACAAATTTCAAGACCGACGGGGTGAACAGCCTTCCCGCGGGGCGCGTCGCCTATGCGGTCATCAAGGCGGTCTCCGGTCCCGACGCCTTCCAGATTGCCACCGCCATCAATACTCCGGCGTTCATGGACGACGCCACGGGGTCGGCCGGGACGGCGCAGGTCCGCGGTCAGGTGGCCTACGTCGCGTCTGTCGGCGGCGTCACCGACGTGTACGTCTATCTCGGGAATTTCTGAGGCCATGGAACCCCCGATGGCCATGCTCCTTGGGCGGACCGTGTGGACGCGGGCGGACGGGATGTGGCGGTCCGAGGCGTCGGGCGCGGCTCCCGAGCCGGCCGTCGGCGCGCTTCCCCGTCTCGCCGAGGCCCTGTCCGCGAGGCCGGGACGCAGCGTGACGGTCGTCTACGAGCCCGAGGGAATGGCCCACCAGCTGGTCGAGACCCCGAGGGTGAAGCGGACCGTGTTCGCCTCGTTGGAGCGGATGCGGAGCGAGCATCCCGTGGTCTCATCGGAGACGCTCGGGTGGGGCATTGATCCGCCGGAGCCGGGCGCGGGCGGGGCCTTCTACACGCAACTCCACAGCGAGCCCACCCCCGGCCTCATCGGCCTGCGCGACGCCTGTTCGCGCTCGGGGTCGCACTTGTCCGCAGCCTGGTCGGCCTACACGGTGGCGGCGGGATGCGCCGGCCCGCTCCCCGAGGCGTCGATCCGGTATGTGCTCCTCATGACCCGGGACTTCTCCGCCGTGGCGTGCTGCGGCGCGAGGCGCTCCTTCAGGGGCTGGACCGGCCGAATGTCGGAAAAGGACTGGAGGGCAGCCTCGGTCCTCCTGGGTGACGCCGAGGGGCGCCCTTCCCCGTCGAGGGCGGACGCCGAGTTCCGGCGCAGGAGCATGATTGTCGTCGCTGCGGGCGATCCGGCAGAGCTCTGCCCCCTGTGGGGGGAACTGAGAGATTCGGGGCGCGTGGAGGCGGTCCTGGGCTTGGAGGAGTTCGCGGCGGCCGCCGCGCGCCTTCCCAGGAGCCATCCGGCGAACCTGCTGGAGGGGTTTCCGCGCAAGCTCAGCCTGGACGGCTGCCTGGCCGCCGCGGGCATCGCCGGAATGCTCGCGGCGGCGGCGCTGGGCGCAGCGGCTGCCGTGGAGGCGGGGAGGTTCGACGCCGCGCGCGCGGCCGCCCTCGCGCGCCTGGGGGCGCTGCGGGGGCGCCTCCTCGAGCTGGAGGGCAACCAGCGCGAGATGGCGCGGCTCAGGGAGGAGGCGCCCGAGGGGTTGGCGACACCGTCCTCGGGACACGCCGCACTCGAGGCCCTCGGATCCACGATACCGGACGCTCTTACGCTGACCTCGTTTGCCCTCGGGCCGGATGGCCACTTCAGGCTGGAGGCGATGGTCGTCGGGCCGGGCTTCGACCCCGAGGGCACGCGGCTCGCGCTGGCCCGCTCCGGCCTCGCGCCGGTCGCCGGCGGCTGGTCGTACGACCCCGCGTCTGGCCTGCTCAGGGTGCACGGAAGCCGCGTGGGGACTCAGCCGTGATCAGGGGAGTCGCATTTACGCGGAAGCGAGCGGCGCTTGGAGCGGTCGGCCTGGGCGCCGCGATTTCCATGTCCCTGGTGCACCACCACCTGGCGGCGGAGCGTCGCCTATGGCTCCGAGAGAACGCCGACCAGGTGAGCGAGATCAACACGCAGGTCTCGGCGAGGGCCGCCTTCGATTCGGCGAGCCTGGAGGCGCTGCGGACGCGGGTGCGCGACCTTCGGGGCCGCCTTGGGGCCGCCGACACGTGGGACCGCATCCTTGTCCAGCTGGGCAAGGAGTGGACGGGCGACCTGGGAAAGCGCGAGGACAGAGGCGGATACTCGGCCCAGGAGGGCTCCCTGGTCCTTCGCTCGCCGACCACGTCGGATTGGCCGGACATTTTGGGCGCGGTCGGGGAGCTCGAGCGGATCCCAGGAGTGGGCGTGGTGGGGTTTGAGATGAGCACAAGCGGCGACCGCGCGCACCGCAGCGTCGATCTGGTCAGGATCACCGTCGCCCTCCACACCGCGCGCCCGTTGGCCGCCCCAACCTCCCGATGAACCTCAGGACCTTCGCGATCGTAACCGCTACCCTCCATTGCGTCGCCCTCTTCGCCGATGGCGTGCCGGACGCGCCTCCCGTCGCCCAGCTTCCCCCGGCCGCTCGCGACCTGGCGACTCCCTCGGCCGGGCAGAGCGAGGCGGCCCGCAGGGCCGACAAGCGGTATGAGGACA
>CAYNLL010000016.1:10528-16923 GCA_964398015.1 uncultured Opitutaceae bacterium
CTGTATGGGAACCCCGTGTTCCTCCAGGTCTTCACGAATGACGCCGGGCGCGCCTCCGAGCTGAAACAAAGGCTGAGTGCGGCGAAGACGAGCGCGGAGATCAGCGGTGAGCTCTCGGGACTGGAGAAGAGGCGCGAGGAGCTCATGGGCGACATCGCCCTCAAGGAACGAGAGGCGGCACGCCTTTCGGCGAAGCTTGCACGCCAGCGCGCCGCCCTGGACGCCCTCTCCGCCTCACTGGAACTCGCCCGAAGGGCCGTGGAGGACACGGCGAAGTGACCGGTCCGGCGCGACGATGACGACCGGGACCCCTGCCTGCCGGCGCGATATCCTCTCGGAGGACGAGGAGGGCGCCCTTTGCCTCGTCCGGGAGGCGCTCGCAGCGGCGCGGTCCGCCAGCGGACCGGCGGGACTCCACCGCATCGGCGAGAACCTGGCCGCCGTCGGCGTGCTGGCCGAGGAGGTAGGGGCCGCCAGGGGAACCTTCAGGCACCGCAGCGCCCGGTTTTCGATCAGCACTCGCGCCGATCCCCCGGGCTCGTTTGAGGTCAGGTTCATCGAGGAGCGCGCGTGAAACCGGCGACGGCAGTTCTCCTCCTCCTCGCTCCCGCCGCGCGACTCATGTCGGGCGCTTCAAGCGAGGCCCCCATACCCGCGGCGAGGGTCCCGGGACCCTCGAACCCCGAGTCCTTCGGGATGATCACGGTGGTCGGATCGACGATGGAGGAAGGCGCGCGCGACGGCGCCCCTCCGAGGGTCTTCGCGGTGGAGGTCGCCGACATGCGCGCCGAGGTGGCCGCCGCCGCAGGTGTCACCGAGCATGAGATCCCGAGGAATGTCCGATGGCCTGACGCCCACGACAGGATCGAGGCTGGGCTCGCCGGAGATGCCGCCGGGCGCGGGGCCCCGGGCGCGCGCAACCCGTGGGAGGTGCGCCCGCGGCCGAAGGGGACGGCGGCGGAGACGGTCCTCTTCTGCGGCGGCGTCATTGAGGGGGACGGGGTGGACCCGGTCGCGATCCTCAATGGCAGGGTCGTGCGGCGCGGGGATGCCGTCGGAGCCTTCAGCGTGGAGGGCGTCGCGGCAACCGGCGTGGTTCTCGAGAGGAACGGCGCATTCTTCATGATACCGCTCGGACGCCGAACGACCCTGTCCGACGCCGAGCCCTGAGGTGCCCATGCCGCGCTATCGCGCAAGCTACGTGGGGCGGAACGGCCGCCAGAGCAGGGTGGTGCTGGACGCGGTTGACCTGGCGAGTCTCACCGAGCACATCGAGGGCCGCCGCAAGGCCTTCATCGTGGAGATCCGCAGGGTGGCCGGGAGGCGGGGAGCCCAGGCGAGGATGCGGATCCCGGGGCCGATTCTCCTGGCGGCGCTCGACTCGCTCGAGCTGATGCTGGTCAGCGGGGTGAGGGTCAACGCAGCCCTCAGGACGATCGCCGAATGCGCGTCGCCGGGCTCCGCGCGGGGCGTGTGGACCGAAGTCGTGCGCGCTGTTGAGGAGAGCGGAAGCCTGGCCGAATCGCTCCGCAGGTTTCCGGCGGTGTTCAACCCGTCCATGGTCGGCGTCATTGCGGCGCACGAGACGGCGGGTCGCCTGGCCGACGGCGTGCACCATGTGCGGGACTATGTCGCCCAGATGCAGGAGATCCGGCGCGAGTCGGTGCGGGGCATGGCCTATCCGGCGGTCGTGTGCGCCACCGGCCTCGCCTCCTCGCTGGTCCTGTGCGTCTTCACGCTCCCAAGGTTTTCAAAGATGCTCCGGGAGATCGGCGTCGTGCGCACAAACCCCGTGACAAGCTTCTTCTTCGGCCTGAGCGGATTTGTGGTCGGCCACCCGGGATGGACGGCGCTTGTCCTCTGCATGCCGCCCCTCCTCTTCTGGGCCGCGATGCGCCCGCGCTTCAAGGAGCCCTTCGACCGCCTCGCGCTTCGCCTGCCCCTGCTGGGCGGGGCGGTCGAGGCCCTCTCGATGGCCAGGATCTGCGTCACCTACCGCGCCCTGAGCGAATCGGGCGTCCGGGTCGTCGAGGCGCTCGACTTCTGCGCGGTGGCTGCGGGCAACGCCGTCTATTCGCGCGGGGTCCTCAGGGTGATGTCCGCGGTCCGCGAGAATGCCTCGGTGGGGGAGGGGTTTGAGAGGGCCGGAGTCTTCGCCCCGGAGGTCGTCCTGGCGATCAAGAGCGGCGAGGGCGCCCTTCCGCAGGTATTCG
Source organism: uncultured Opitutaceae bacterium (assembly GCA_964398015.1). GTDB lineage: Bacteria > Verrucomicrobiota > Verrucomicrobiia > Opitutales > Opitutaceae > Palsa-1447. The sequence continues at coordinate 12,742 of CAYNLL010000016.1, forward strand.
GCCGGCTGGCCGACTACTACAGGTCCGAGTCCAGGCACCGCGTCGCCCTTGCCCTGCACATGATGGAGCCCGCGATGCTTCTGGTCGTGCTCGCCTGGGTGTTCGGCGTCGCGCTTGCCGTGGTCCTTCCCGTGGTGGAGGTCGTCAATGAGATCCACTGAGGCGGGTCGCCCGCGCGGCGAGTTTCTCCTGATGCTCCTGGTCGCGGTGGCCATCATCGGCGTCCTTGCGGGTATTCTTGCGCCCGTCCTCGCGAACAAGCTCGACGACGCCCAGATCCGGTCGGAGGCGCAGACGCTCAAGTCGCTTCGGAAGGACTTCGAGGCGACCTATGACGCGGTCGACTTCAACAACCTGAACGAGGCGTCCGTGGCGGGGAGTGGCCTTCCCGCCGGCACCGTGCTCACGACGTTTGACCAGGGGACAACCATTGGCTCCAGGATCTACGGCCCCGCCGTGCTGGTGGACCCGGCCGGGTGGGTGACCAAGCTTGCCCAGAAGCGGGGCGTCACCTCCTACGTCGCAGGAGCCAGCTACAACGCCCTCACTCAGAGCGAATACACGGCGATCGCCTTCAATCCCTACCAGGTGCAGCGCTGCCTCGTCGAGGGCCCAACCGGGGAGACCGGCCAGCAGCGCTACCTCCTCATCTCCCTGATGGCGCCGCCCTACAGGGTCCTGGTGTTCCCGTCCGCAGATCCCACGCAGACGTTTGACTCGATCTGGGACCAGAGCTGGGAATCGACGCAGGCGCAGGCGCCCTCGCTCTGGAGCACGCTGCTCGCCCCGAGTGACTACGCCCTCTGGAACGAGGTGTCCTCGAACAACAGGACCAACGCCTCTCGCCTCATCGTCGAGCGGATCGTCCAACCCAAATACACGCTGACCCTGGCCGACAACAGCCCAACCGACACGGCGTGGGTCGACATCGGCCCGGCCGCCGACGCCCTTGTCGCAGCCCCAAACTCGGGCACGACGACAAGCGCGTCGCTCCCGGGCTTCACGGGAGGGATCCTTGCGGGGCGCCTGATCGTGGTGCGCCGGGGCCCGAGCCTCGCCGCCGCCTACGAGGTCCAGCGCTTCTTCCTCTATTCCGACGTGAACCTGACCGTCCAATAGGGGGAGGCCGCCGTATCTTGACGTCCCGCGGGCGCGTCGCACCATGGGGCCATGAAGGTGACCCCCGGGCCATTATTCCTCCAACTTGCGGGCGGTGAACGGGCTGCGCCGACCGGCGGGGGGGCCGATGGGGGCGCGAGGCGGCTTTTCGACACAATGGCGATCGCAATCGGCCCCGTCCTCTGATTTTGGCGCAAGGGCCTATTGCGGAAAAAGCCGAACGCCTGCCGCCAACCCCCTTTTAGATAAAGATGAAACTCTACTTCATGGGCGTCTGCGGGACGGCGATGGGCAACGCGGCCCTCCTCGCCCGGGCGGCCGGCCACGACGTTTCGGGTTCCGACACGGGGGTATACCCCCCCATGAGCACGGTTCTCGCGGAGGCGGGGGTCCAGGTGCACGAGGGGTACGACCCCGTGCGTCTGGCGACGCTAAGACCCGACATGGTGGTCGTGGGAAACGCCATGATGCGGGGCAATCCCGAGGTCGAATGGCTCCTGGACTCGAGGGCCATCGCCTTCACGTCCCTCCCGGCGATGCTCCACGACCAGGTCCTGAGGCACCGGCGGAACATCGTCGTCGCGGGAACCCACGGCAAGACGACCACCACCTCGATCGCGGCATTCCTGCTGTGCCAGAACGGCAGGGATCCGGGCTACCTGATCGGCGGCGTTCCCCAGGACCCGCCCCGCGGAAGCCACCTCGGCTCCTCGGGCGACCCCTTTGTCATCGAGGGTGACGAGTACGACAGCGCGTTCTTCGACAAGAGGAGCAAGTTCATCCACTACGCGCCGACGGTCGCGGTCTTCAACAACCTCGAGTTCGACCATGCCGACATCTTCCGGGACCTCGCCGACGTCCAGCGCACCTTCTCCCATTTCGCCCGGATCATCCCGGGCAACGGGTTCGCCGTCCTCAACGGCGACGACAGCAACCTGAGGGCGCTCGGGGCCATGCCATGGACGCGCCTGGTCCGCGTGGGAACGGAGGAGGGCAACGACGCCCGGATTGTCGACTTCGCGGACGGCGCGGAGGGCTCTGCCTTCGGCCTCGAGTGGAGGGGAAAGCCGTGGGCGCATGTCCGTTGGTCCCTCTCGGGGATCTACAACGCCAGGAACGCGGCAATGGCATCCGTCGCCGCTGGACTCTCGCTCGGAGGGGACTCCCCGACCGGCCTTTCCCTCGAGAGCCTCTCACGGTTCCGCGGGGTAAGGCGCCGCCAGGAGGTTCTCGCCTCGGCGAACGGCCTCACGGTGATCGAGGATTTTGGCCATCACCCGACCGCGATCGCCGAGACGCTGCGCTCGTTGCGGGCGAAGTATCCGGATTCCCTGCTCACGGCCGTATTCGAGCCGCGGAGCAACACCGCGCGCGTGAAGACGCTGCAGGCGGGATTCGAGCGCGCCCTATCGCACGCGGATGACGTCTACCTGGGAGCGGTCAGCCGCGCCCACACGCTGCGCGCCGAGGAGCGCTTTGACGCCGAGGCGGTGGCGGAGAACCTCGAGGCCCAGGGCGTGAACGCCCGGCCCTTCGACTCGAATGCGACCCTCTTCGAGGCGCTCGCCAAGGACACGATGCCGGCCCGCGGGACGCCGCGGGTGGTGGTTTTCTTCACCAACGGGTCCTTCGACGGCATCATCGCGCGCTACGCCGATTCCGTCAGGGTCTGATCCGCGACGCTGCGTTACTGCGCCTGGCGGGCCACCTTGAATTCTGCCGGGCTCTCTCCGGCGGGGAGAGCGAGGAGATCGTAGTCGTGATGGCCGTTGATCGTGACGCTGGCAAAGGCCCCGACGGGAAGCTCGCGCGGCACGTACACGCGGCCGTCGATGTCGGGGGCGTCCGATTCCCCGCGTGCGACGCCCGCCTCGTCGACCAGCACCTTGACGGTCTTTCCGACGCTCCTCGCGCTGACGGCCGAGGCGATTTCCTTCTGGAGCGACATCAGGCGGTGCCAGCGCGCCTCCTTCTCCTTGGCCGGGACCTGCCCCGCCAGCTTCGAGGCGCGCGTCCCCTCCTCCTGGGAGTAGCGGAAGACCCCGAGCCGCTCGAACTGGGTCTCCCTGATGAACGCGCAGAGCTCGTCGACGTCCGCCTCGCTCTCCCCGGGAAAGCCGACGATGAAGGTGGTCCTAAGCGCGATGCCGGGTATCCCCGCCCGGATCCTCTGCACGAGGCCGCGGATGTAGTCGCCGCCGGTCTCCCGCTGCATGGCGGCGAGCATCCGGTCGCTGATGTGCTGCAGGGGCATGTCCACGTAGCGGACCACCTTCGGGCAGTCGGCGATCGTGCGGATGAGCTCATCGCTCCAGTGCGCCGGGTGCGTGTAGAGGATGCGGATCCAAAAGTCGCCCTCGATCGCATTGAGCTCCCTGAGGAGGGAGGTAAGGGCGGTGCCCCTTGAGGAATCGACCGGCGTGCGCGGGTTGGGCCTCTCCTCCCACGTGTCCATCCCGAAGAACGTCGTGTCTTGGGAGATGAGGTTGATCTCCTTGACGCCCTCGGCGACAAGCTGGCGCGCCTCGGCGACCACGCTCGCGACCGTCCTGCTGCGGTGCCGGCCGCGGATCTGCGGAATGATGCAGAAGGTGCACGGATGGTTGCAGCCCTCTGCGATCTTCACGTAGGCGAGATGCGCGGGCGTGAGCCTGAACCGAGGCGTGTCATAGTCGGGAATGAACGTGGAACGCGGCGTGACGAAGCTCGCCGGCGGGACCTTGGATCCGCATTCCCTGGCGAAGATCTCCTCGATGATGGGGGCCACCTGGGTGACCTGGTCGAGCCCGATGAACGCGTCGACCTCCGGCATCGATCCGGGAAGCTCCTTCGAGAAGCGCTGGGACGTGCAGCCGGCGACGATCAGCTTCTGGCCTCGCCTGCGCTTGCGCAGGCCGCGCTGCTCGTGGACCTCGAGGATGTGCCCGATGGACTCCTCCTTCGAGGAGTCGATGAACGAGCACGTGTTGACGATGACGACGTCCGCCTCGGCGGCATCGGCGATGACCCGCATGCCCGCCTTGTGGAGGTGCCCCACCATTATCTCGCTGTCCACGAGGTTCT
>CAYNLL010000017.1:0-4972 GCA_964398015.1 uncultured Opitutaceae bacterium
TGAGCCCTGGCACTGGTGGTGGGGGGGCGTGGGTCCCGCTCCGGGCGCCCCCCCACCCAAACCAACGATACCCGCCCCCCCCGCCGCGGGACTTGCCCCGTTGCGCCTCGTTGCAGGGAGAGGCTCGCGATCGCGGAGAAGGCGGTCCCGGTCGCCAAGCTGGCCCTGTTCTTGCGCTCCATGCAGCGGGCATGAGGCCGTGGGGTCCCGCTTGTGCACGGTTTGCGCCATTGTGTCCGGGGGCCTTCGCCTTCAAGCTTCGCGTCCCATGAATGAAGCCTCCCTTCGCGCCGGCGCCCCGTCCCTGTCCCGGTACGTCTACGGCACGACCCGCCTGGGCGACGCGAAGATCCCCGTTCGGGACCGCGTCGCGATCGCGCGTGCGGCGATGGAGTCGGGGGTCTGGTTTCACACCAGCCGGCAATACGGCGACGCGCTCGAGGTGCTGCGCACGGCCTTTGACGAGGATCGCAGCCGGACTCCCCGGATGATCATCAAGATCGGCAACAACGACCTCGCGGAGCTGCGCGCGAACATCAGCGAGAACCTGGGGCCGCTCGGCGTCGACCACGTCGACGTGGGCCAGCTCTGCCTGGGGGGCCGCTACGCCGAGGAGTTTCGCACCGGGGGGCACTGCTTTGAGGATTTCCGGCGCCTCAAGGAGGAGGGGCTTGTCCGCAACTTCGTGATGGAGGTGTTCCCGTGGACCTCGCAGGGTCCGCTCGAGGCCCTGAGGGCCGGCTACTCGGACGGGATCGTCGACGCCTTCATTTTTTATTTCAATCCCCTGCAGCGTTTCGCTTCGAATCCGCTCTGGGACCTCATCGTGGAGAAGGGCGTCCCGATTGTCGCCATGCGGACGGTGTGCGGTGCGCCGGTCCATGCGCTGCGCGACGTGCCTGGGGCGGCCTGGGCGCCCTACCTGCGGGAGCGGGCGGTCGAGGTGGCCCCGGTCTTCGAGCGTTCGGGGGTCAGGGACTGGACCGAGTTCTGCGTGCGCTTCGCGTTCAGCTTCCCGCACGTGCGGGCGACGGTGGGGTCCACGAGCCGCAAGGAGAACCTTGCCGCCTTCCTGCGGTTCGGCTGCGCCGAGAGCCCGGGTGCGCTGCCGGGGGGCACCGTGGAGGAGCTGCTTCGGCTGCAGCGGCGCTGGTCGGACGAGGAGGATGTCCACGCCAAGCCGTGGACGATGTAGGCCGCGGGTACCGGGGTGGGGGACGGCACGCGCAAAGCAGCCCGCCGGCCAAGGTCGGGCTGCTCGTTGCCGGCTCGGACCGGGATCAGGCGGAGCGCTCGGGAATGCTGAAGGCGACGGCCTGTATCACCTTTGAACTGACGGGCTGTCCACCCTTGATGCCGGGCTGGAACTTCCACGTCTTGATCGCGGACAGCGTGGGCTTGTCGAGGCGCCGCTGCGTCGAGCTCACGAGGGCAACGTCGGTCACGTCGCCCAGGGACGTGATCGTGAAGGAAACGGTGACCACGCCCTCGACGTCGTCGCGGCGCAGCTGGAACGAATAGTCGGGCTTGGGCTGGGAGATCGCCTTCGGCGCCTGGTTCGCGGCGGCGGAGACGCTCTGGGCGCTCAGCGGCGTTGCGGGCAGGAGGGCGATGGCGACGAAGGCGGCAAGGAATGCGCCGAGGGAGAGCTTATTGGTTTTCATTTTGGTTCTTTTGTTTCTGTTGCACCCAAGGAACACGCCCCGGGCGCAATAGTTGCGGCAATCTTCTCCCTTCGCGCCGAATCGCCGGGGCCGCCGCATTCTCCATGACGGGCCTGAATGGCGTAAGTGGCGGCAGGTTTGGGGAGGGGCTGCGGGATTAGACGGGGCTGCCCACGCCCTGGTCCCCTCCGCTGCGCCGTCCTCGTCTGGGCCCAACCCGGTGAGGGGCGGCCACTAACGGCTAGCCCTCCCGCGTTTCTGCCGATCGGACGGCGCCCGGAGCGAAATCCGGAAAGGATGCCATCGACATTTCGGTTCCATTGCGGGAGAATCCACTCCCCCTGACGTACCCCAAAACAGGTTTGGCACTGGCTTCAGCCACAAAGGTGTTTGCGAAGGACGATCCCCGCAAGAGCTGGTGGTTTGTCCTTTCCTCCCTGGCTCTTTTCGGCGCGGCCCTCGCGGGCACCAGCTGGCTCCTGCCCCTTCCCGTCCGGATCGCCTCCAGCGTCCTCGCCGGGTTCCTGATGATGCGCCTTTTCGTGATCTATCACGACCAGCAGCACAACGCGATCCTGTCGCGCTCGACGGCGGCAGAGCTCCTGATGAAGGTCTTTGGCATCCTGGCCGTCACGCCGAGCAGCGTGTGGCGCAGCTCCCACAACCACCATCACAAGCACAATTCCAAGCTCCGCGGCTCGGACATAGGCTCCTTTCCCATCATGACCAAGGACCAGTTCGCGAGGAGCACGAGGAGGCAGCGCGTGGCGTACCTCTTCGTGAGGCATCCGCTGACGATTCTTTTCGGCTACGTCTTCATGTTCCTCTTCGGGATGTGCCTGAATCCTTTCATCAACTATCCCCGCCGGCACGTGGACTGCCTTGTCGCGCTCCTCGTCCACCTGGCCATCGGCGCGGGGCTGGTCGTCTATGGCGGCTGGACGGCGCTCCTGCTCACGCTGGTCGTCCCCTTCTTCATCACGTACGCGGTCGCGACCTATTTCTTCTACGCCCAGCACAATTTTCCCGGGGTGTCGTTCAGGGACCAGGGCGGGTGGACCTTTGAGAAGGCGGCCATGGAATCCTCAAGCTTCATGCGCACCGGCGCGGTCATGGGGTGGTTCACGGCGAACATCAGCTACCACCACATCCACCACCTCAACGCCAGGATCCCCTTCTACAGGCTCCCCGAGGCGATGAGGGGGATCTCCGAGCTCCAGAGCCCCAAGACAACGTCGCTCCATCCCGCCGACGTCTGGAGGTGCCTGCGCCTGAAGGTGTGGGACGTCGAGGCCCAGCGCATGGTCGGCGTCCGGGGCCTCTAGGCGCGCGGCCCTTTCTGCCCTCACCCGCCGGACGATCGAGCCGGCCGAACAGTCCACCCCATACCCTGATGAGCTATACAACTGCCTTTATTGGCAAGGAGCTAGGCGGCGAAGTGATCGGCGACCCCGGTGTGGCGCTCGCAGGCTTCGCCTCGGCGGACCGGGCGCGCCCGGGCGACCTGACGTTTGCCGAGAAGGACTCGTACTTCGCCGCGGCCGAGGCGAGCCAGGCCTCGGCGATCCTCGTCTCGGGCGCCTTCACGTCGGCGACGAAGGTGATCATCCGCGTGCCAAACCCGAGGATCGGCGCCGCGAGGGCCCTGGCGATCTTCTATCCGCCGGAAGCCGCCGTCGCCGGGATTCATCCGGGCGCGAGCGTCGACCCCCTGGCGCGCGTCGACCGGACGGCGCAGGTCGGGCCCGGCTGCGTCATCGGCCCCGGGGCCAGCATCGGCGCCCGCACGATCCTCAAGGGGGGCAACCACGTCGGGCGCGACTGCATCGTCGGCGACGACGTGTGCCTCTTCCCCAACGTGGTGCTCTACCCGGGGACGCGGGTCGGAAACCGCGTCTCGATCCACGCGGGAACGGTCATCGGCTCGGACGGCTACGGCTATGTCTTCGCGCAGGGCCGGCACCTGAAGATCCCCCAGGTGGGAAGCGTGGTCATCCACGACGATGTGGAGATCGGCGCCAATTCAGCGATCGACCGCGGCGCGCTCGGCCCAACCGTTATCGGGGAGGGCACCAAGATCGACAACCTGGTGCACGTGGCCCACAACGTGCAGATCGGGCGGCACTGCCTGATCATGGGGCAGGTGGGCTTCGCCGGGAGCACCGTGCTCGGCGACTACGGGGTGATCGCGTCCCAGTCGGGCATCGCGGGTCACCTGAAGATCGGCCAGCAGGTCACGGTGGGCGGAAAATCCGGCGTCATGCGCGACGTTGCCGACAAGGAGACCGTTCTCGGCTTTCCCGCCGTCCCCGACAAGCAGGCGAAGCGCCAGTGGGTCGGCATCCAGAAGCTCCCGGAGATGCTCCTGAGGATGCGCGAGCTGGAGAGGAAGGTGGCGGAGCTTTCGGCGACCGGGGCGTAGCCCTGAGCCTGGACCTGCCGCCGTGACGGGGCTCTCGCGGCGCAGGACCAGGGCCTATGCGGCTACCTGACCTCGTAGATTTCCACCATCCCCACCCCCGTCGCCCCGCTCGCCCCCTCGACCTGCGCCGTGTACGCGCCCGGCGGGATGGTCACCAGCAGGGCCGAATCCAAGGAGCCCGGCATAAGGCCGAAGGCGCCCACTTGGGAGCCCATGCCCGATATCCAGGGGTCGTTGCCCCAGCCTGCATTGGCCGCGATCGGGTTGCCGCTGGAGTCAAAAAGGGTCAGCTGGGTGCTCATCAGCGCGTTGAGGAACCCAAAGAAGCCCTTCAGGCTCGGGCCGATTCCGCGGATCAGGACGGTCTCCGAGCTCGGGCCCATGACGGTGAATCCCGCGATCAGCACGTTGCCCCCGTTCTCGACATACGCGCGCGCGGATATGTTCACCAGGTTCGCAGTCGGGGTGCCCGCATCCGCGTCGTAGAGCTCGGCCAGCGCGACGCCGCTGGATCCGTTCAACCCGGTGACCGTCGCGGTATAGCCCCCGGTCGAAAGCGTCTCCAGCAGGGCCGCGTCCGCCGAATCCGCCGGGAGGGGGAAGGCACCCACCTCGGCGAAGGCCTCGGTCAGCGCGGAAGTCCCCCCCCAGGTGCTGTTGGTCGCGATGACGTGTCCGCCTCCCCCATAGAGCGTCAGCTCGGGCGTGGCCAGGGCGCCCGCGACGCCGAAGGCCGTCCCGAGCGTCGGGCCCACTCCCCGAAGGAGGATCTGCTTGGTGCCGGTGCCCTCGGAGACGAAGCCGACCACTAGGGAGTCGCTCCCGTTGCCGACATAGCCGCGGGCCGACAGATTCGAGAGTCTCGCATCCGTGACGACCGACAGCG
>CAYNLL010000017.1:4982-16849 GCA_964398015.1 uncultured Opitutaceae bacterium
CGCGGCCGCCGCCTCGGCAACGATGCCCGACCCCTCCGAGATCACCACCGTGAAGGTGCCGGAGGCTCCCGGCCCCGCATTCGCCAGCGTGTAGGTTGCCGAGGTCGCGCCGGAAATGGGGAATCCGTCAAACTGCCACTGGTAGGTGAGGCCCGTTCCCGTGGCCGCCACGGTGAATGTGGCGGTGGCCCCAGTGGCGAGGGACAGGCTTTGGGGCACCGAGGTCACGACCCCGCTTGCGGACACAGAGAGCGTGGCCGCGTCTGAGGTTGCAAATCCGACGCCGTTGTACACCTGCGCCCTGTACGCGCCGGCGTCCGCAGGGCTCGCGGAGGCGATCGTGTAGCTTGCCGAGTTTGCGCCGCGGATGAACCGTCCGTTCTTGGTCCACTGATAGAAGGGGGCCGGTGTCCCCGTCGCCGCCACCGTGAAGGTGACGGAGGCCCCGGTGGCCACCGCTTGCGAGGCGGGCTGCGTCGTGATCGTCGGCGCCGTCCCCTCAGCCGGCGGCGGCACCCTTGGAACAAACGGCATCATTGCCGACGAGGCGGGCGAATCGACCACCTCCTCCAGCGTGTCAGGCGGACCGGCGTACGGAAGGTTCGCCGTTATCGAGGCCTGCCAGGAACCCGCTCCGTCTGCCCCGCCATCGGCGAAGGCCGAGGGGCTGCCGAGCAACCCCAGCATAATGAAGCCAGCGGACAACACCCTTTGATCACGTTTCATCGTGCATTTCCTCCATTTGAGATAACGCCCTCCGATCCCTCCCGTTTTCCATGCTCCCGGTCTATGTTCCTGCGCACATGGACATGTGCCGGCGGCGAAAGATTCGTCCGATCGGGCGCTTTCCCGGCGTCCATGGGGAAGGCATTGAATCCGTTCGGAATATGCTGAAAAACGCCTGTCCCAGCGCGGCAGTTTTGCCCCCCGGGGACGGGCGCCGTCGGCGGATCCTCCATCTGCTGCGGGGAAGCGAGGGGTGGGCCGTGGGTGTCGCCCCCTCGCGAGGCCCTGCTCCTGCCGCCAAAACCTTGCCACGGCTGCAAGCATCGGCTCAGTCTCGGCGGCGCCGGCCGATTTTCCCTGCTCCGCCGGTTCGCCCCTTGCCGCTTTAATCCCATGAGACTCGTCGCCTCGGCAGCCCTGCTTTGCCTCCTCGTGTCGGGCCCTTCCTGCCCGGTGCTCCACGCCGACGGCGCGCCGCCCCCGAACCTGGAGAGGACGGCGGATGGATTCATCCTCACGCGCGGCGACTCGCGCGTGAGGATCCAGGTCTGCGCGGACGACATCATACGGGTCGCCGGAGCTGGCGACCGGGGCTTCTTCTCCCGGCCGAGCATGGTCGTCGTTCCGCAGGCGGCGCCGCCCGCCGCCTGGCAGATGTCGATCGACGAGAAGTCCGCCACGATTCTCACGTCGAGGCTGCAGGCCCGGGTCGACCTCTCGTCGGGCGACGTCTCCTTCCTCGACCCCCAGGGAGGGGTGATCCTCGCCGAGCAGCCGGGTGGGCGCACGCTGGAGCCGGCGCAGGTCCAGGGGGCGGGAACCTTCCATGTCAGGCAGGCCTGGGCGGCGAACCCCGGCGAATCCCTCTACGGACTTGGGCAGCAGCAGCTCGGGCTGCTCGACATCAAGGGTTATGACATCGAGCTTTGGCAGCACAACGGAACGGTCGCCGTCCCCTTTCTCGTCTCGAGCCGCGGCTACGGCCTGCTCTGGGACAACGCCTCGTACACCCGCTTTGGCGACCTGCGGCCGTTCGTCCCAATGCCGGCTGGCGTCCTGCTCGACGCCGACGGCCGCGCGGGGGGCCTGACCGCATCCTACTACGCGGACACGAACTTCGGGAAGCTCGTCTCGCGCAGGGTGGAGCAGCGGATCGCCATCGCCATTCCCGACTCGGTGAAGCTGCCGAACCGCGACATCAACCCGGCGCTGCCCGCCGAGGGGGGCTGCAGCGTCCGGTGGGAGGGCTTCATCCAGCCGGAGGCCTCCGGCGTCCACCTGTTCGAGTCCTATTCGAACTGCGGAATCAAGCTGTGGATCGACGACCGGCTGGTGATGGACCACTGGAGGCAGGGGTGGCTTCCCTGGCTCGAGCTCGCCCGGGTGCCCCTGGAGGCGGGCCGCCGGCACAAGGTGCGGCTGGAATGGTCCCGCGACGAGGGGATGCCCACGGTGCGCCTGCGCTGGAAGACGCCGTCGGCGCAGACCTCCACGTCCCTCTGGTCGGAGGTTGGCGAGGGGACCGACTACTATTTCGTGTACGGCCCGAGGATCGACGCCGTGGTGGCGGGCTACCGCCGCCTGACGGGGCGCGCCCCCATGATGCCCGCCTGGGCCTTCGGCCTGTGGCAGTCGCGCGAGCGCTATGAGACGGCCCAGCAGAGCCTCGACGTGGTGAAGGAGTTCCGCAGCCGCGGTATCCCGTTCGACACCATAGTCCAGGACTGGCGCTACTGGCCGGAGGGGACCTGGGGGTCGCACGAGTTCGACGCGGCGCGCTTTCCGGACCCCGACGGGTGGATCAGGGCGATCCACGAGCAGCACTCGCACCTGATGATCTCCGTCTGGGGCAAGTTCAACCCGGGCACGAAGAATTTCACGGAGCTTCACGACCGCGGGTTCCTCTACGAGCGCAACCTCACGGAGGGGACGCTGGACTGGCTGGGGCAGCCGTACACCTTCTACGACGCGTTCAACACGGGAGCGCGCAGGCTCCTCTGGGAGCAGATCGACCGCCAGCTCTTCCGCCGGGGCGTCGACGCCTGGTGGATGGACGCGACCGAGCCGGACCTTCGCCCGACGCCCACGCTCGAGGGCCAGCGCGACTACGTGAACCCGACGGCGATGGGGCCGGGCTCGCGCGTCCTGAACGCCTACTCGCTCCTGAACAGCTCGGCGGTCTACGAGGGGCAGCGCGCGGCCGCGCCCGACAAGAGGGTCTTCATCCTCACCCGCTCGGGCTTCGCCGGCCAGCAGCGCTACGCGGCCGCGACGTGGTCGGGAGACACGTCGAGCACATGGACCGCGATGAAGAAGCAGATCACAGCGGGCCTCGGCTTCTCGGTATCGGGTCTTCCCTACTGGACGATGGACTCGGGCGGGTTCTCGGTCCCCTCGCGCTTCTCGGCGAAGGATCCGGCGCCGGAGGACGTCGCCGAGTGGCGCGAGCTCAACACGCGCTGGTTCGAGTTTGCGGCGTTCGTTCCCCTGCTTAGGGTGCACGGCCAGTTCCCTTACAGGGAGATGTGGCAGTTTGGCGGCGGCGACAGCCCTTCCTTCAGGGCCCAGCTGAAGTACGACCGCCTCCGCTACCGCCTGCTGCCCTATATCTACTCCCTCGCGGGAGCCGTCACGCAGGACAGCGGCACGATCATGCGCCCCCTGGTCATGGACTTCCCGGACGACCCGAAGGCGCTCGACATCGCCGACCAGTATATGTTCGGCCCGGCGCTCCTCGTGAACCCCGTGACGACCTACCAGGCGCGAAGCCGCCCGGTCTACCTGCCCGGGTCCGGCGGATGGTACGACTTCTCGACCGGCGCCGCGCTGAAGGGCGGCCAGACCCTCGCGGCGGACGCCCCCTTCGACGCGATCCCGCTCTACGTGAGGGCCGGCTCCATCGTGCCCGCGGGCCCCGAGCTGCGCTACGTGGGAGAGAAGCCCGCGGATCCGGTCACGCTCTATGTCTACGCGGGAGCCGACGGTGCGTTTTCGCTCTATGAGGACGACGGCTCCTCCTACGGCTACGAGCGCGGAAAGTTTGCGAGGATACCGCTGCGTTGGAACGACGCCGCCCGCACGCTCACGATCGGCGAGCGCGCCGGCTCTTTTGCCGGCATGCTGGCGGAGCGCAGCTTTGACATCGTCCTTGTGTCCGCGGGAAGGCCCGCCGGGTTCTCGCTCGCGCCCTCCGCGATCGACCGGCATGTCCCCTACCGCGGAGCCCCCGTCGAGGTCGTCCTTCGCTGACAGGGCGCTACTTTGCCTCGCCGGCGGCGAACTCGACCCAGGGCTCGGCGGGCCTGTCCTTGAGGATGCCGGTCATCCAGTCGAACTGGGGATGGGCCGAAAGGAAGGCCCCGGCATCGAAGGCCGTGCCGTCCGCCGAGCCCCAGCGCGCCCGGAAGCTCATCGAGCGGGCCATCCGGGAATCGACGACCTTTGCGTCAAAGGTGCCGTCCGGGCTGTACGGGGAGGCGCCGGTCCACGCAGGCTCCGGATCGAGTTCGTCGTGGCCCGCCAGCGTGCGGCCCGTCGGCTTCTCAACCTTGAGGCAGGCGTCCCCGCAGTCCGCCTCGAGCTTCTCCGCGACGTCCAGGTCGATCAGGCCCGCGTTTTCCCTCATGAGCTGCTTCCACCGCACCCGGCGCGCGACCGACGACAGGCGGATGTCCGTGTCCTTCTGGCCGTAGTCGGTCTCCAGGCGCAGGATGTGCAGGTCCTCGGCGATGTTCGAGCCGATGAAGAACCCGTCCTTCGTGCGCTCGAACCCCACAAACTTCAGCCCGAGCTCGAGGCGCGCGATCTCGCCGGTCCTGGTGTCCCCGATGAGCCAGGCGTTCGCGTAGCCCCCGTTGTTGCCCGCCTTCATGATCGCGCACCAGCCGTCGATGTCCGGGGCATCCTGCGTCGCCCGCCTCATGCGGGAAAACTCGGGCACGCCCTTCTCGGTGAAGTGCTCGAACCCGTCGATCGTCGTCTCGCTCCCGACGAGGCCGGCGTCAGTGATGAAGAAGTCCGTCCCGCTGTGGATCCAGCCGGGCTGCGTCTGCATGAGGATCCGGTGTCCCCTCGAGGGAAGGATGTCGAGCACCACGTTCGCCATCGCGTCCGTGTAGGAGGCCATCGTATTGTGCCCCAGGATGATCCCGCCGCCCTTGGTCATGTGCCCGGTGGCGATGAACGAAGAGCAGGACAGCTTCGGCTTCGGGACCACGTCGATGTCGTCGGAGAGCTTCCTCTGGGCGATCGGCCACCAGTACTGCGTGAGCTCGATGTAGGCGTTGTAGGTCGCGATCTCGTCGAAGCTGGTCGGCGTCCCGGCGGCGCGCATCCCCTCGGCGATGCCCTCTAGCTCCTCCCGGTTCTCCGGATCGATGGCCGGTCCTATGAAGCCCTTGGTGCTGTCGATAAGCCATGTCCACTCCATGCTGCTGTTGTGGAGCCATTCGGCGCGGGACACCCTGAGGCACTCCGAGATTTCCTTGGCCAGCAGGTAGCCGTGCTGGAAGCCCCGCTCCCGGGCGTCGCCCTCGACGTGGAGGTAGGTCCAGCCCGCCTTCTCATGCCGGTTTGCCTTTGAGAGCCAGGCGGCCTGGTCGGGGGTGAGACCCGCAGAGAGGTTGGGAGCGCCGAGGACGAGGGCGAGCGCGAGGCCGCCGCAGAGGGTGTGGCCGAGGTGCATGCGGAGATTGGGGCCCCTCCGTATACCCGAGTCAATGTGGCGATTGAGCCTTGCCCCTCCCGGCGTCGGGTGAAGGCGCTCACCTCTCCGCCGAAACGGGTGAGCCGGCTTCGTGCGCGGCCTCGGCCTCGTGTTCCTCGCGCGCGAGCCAGAGCAGGAGAAACGCCGCGGCGCAGACGCACGCGCACACGACGAAGACCGCCCGGTAGCCGAGGCTGGTGGCGAGCGACCCGAAGCACAGGTAACCGACGGTCGAGCCGACCCGATTGGCATTGGTGTAGAGGTTCGTCGCCGTGCCCGGCTGGTTCGGGATGTAGCTTTGGAAGAACGTGATGGCGATTCCCGAGACGATGGCGACCATCGCAGCGCTAAGGATCTGGACGGGGTAGATGTTCCATGGCGCCTGCACCTGGGAAAGCAGCGCGTAGTAGGCGACGGCGATGATCACGCCCAGCCGGATCAGCGGCCCGGGGCTTCCCCTCGAGGCGAGGAGCCCGAAAAGGAGCAAGAAGGGCAGCTCGAAGAACGGCGCCACGCTGTAGGCGACGCCCACCTGCTGCTGCGTCCCGCGCAGCGTGTGCAGGATCATGAGCGGGAGGTTCATCATGCCCATCGTGGAGCAGACGAAGACAAGGACGAAGGCCGAGAAATAGCAGAGCAGGTCGGGCCGCCGCAGAAGGCGGAAGAGCGGCTCCCGGGCGGCCGACGCCGCGACCGAGGGCGGGCGCGCGGGTATGTAGCGCCAAACGATCACCATCAGCAGGAAGAAGAAGGAGGCGCAGATGAGGAAGGTGCCCTTGAAGGAGTACCGGATCATGACCCAGGCGGCGACCGCGGGCCCGGTCGTCCAGGCCAGCGACAGGGCGAGCCGGTAGATGTTCATGTAGAGCGGCGCCTCCTCGGGCGGCACGCCGTGGCGGTCAATGGCCTCGCGGGCGTAGGCGAACAGCTGCGAGAACGTGATCGACGCGATGCCGAGGGCGACCGAGCCGATCAGGGTCAGCCAGAGGACGCTGCGCACGTAGGCAAAGCTGGCGTAGCCCACTACGCCGAACGCGCAGCCTAGCAGCAGGATGGTCCGCCGGCTGAACCGGGTGTCGGACCAGCGGGCGAGCACCGTGCTGATGACGATGCCGGCCACGGAGGTGATCGTCATGAACACGCCGAACGTCCAATTCGACATGCCGACCTCGATCGTGCCGAACATGGAGTAGAACGGCGCGACGAACGAGAAGGCCAGGCCGAGCAGGAGGTTGCACACCAGCACGACGGTGAGGTCGCGGTGGGCCAGGAGGATCCGTGCGGGGACGAGAACGCGTTGCATCAGTCAGGAGGAGTTGCCGCGGGTGGCGGCTTGCGCAGGGCCAAAGGACAGGGCGCGGGGCGCCTGTTCGTTCACACACGCGGGAACTCCGCCCCCACTCGAACAGATGGGGCAAACGGACGGCAAGCCAACTTAGGGCCTGCGGGGGCGCAGGCCCCGGCTGGGGGAGGGGAGTCTCCCGGGCCCCCGGTGCCCGTCCGTGGCGGGCGCCGAGTCCGCGTTTTGGGGTTCGCTTCCTGGCGGCCTGCTGGGCACTTTTTTTGCGTTTTCACCGTCCACCCGCCGGCCGCGGCCGACGCCGCTCAGGCCTGCTCTTCAACGCCCTGGCAACCAGCAAGAGATCCACAACCATGCGCACGATGTCCCCGACCGACCCCACGAGGATCCGCCCGTTCCATTTCGGCCTACTCGCCCTGCTGCTGCTGCTGTCCCCGTGGACCCCGACCTCCCGGGCCGCAACGGACGCCGCCGCGCCCCTTGGGCCCCGCATCGACGCGGTCTTCGCCCGCTGGGACAGGGCCGACAGCCCGGGCCTCGTCCTGGGGGTCAGCCTGGAAGGCAAGACCCTCTACGAGAAGGGCTACGGCATGGCCGACCTGGAGCACGGCATCAGGATGTCCGCGGACACCGTCTCCGAGTCCGGCTCCGTTGCCAAGCAGGTCACCGCAGCCGCGGTGACGCTCCTCTCCGTGCGCGGGAAGCTCTCCCTCGATGATCCGGTCCAGAAATACCTCCCGGAGGTGCCCGACTTCGGCCATCCGATGACGATCAGGATGCTGCTCAACCACACCAGCGGGCTGCGCGACATCCACACGCTGTTCTGGCTGGTCGGCCGCCCGTCGTACACCTCGCCCCACGAGAACGCCGAGGTGCTCGAGGTCGTCAGCCACCAGCGCGACCTGAACTTCGTTCCGGGGACCGAGTACCTCTACAGCAACACGGGCTACATCCTCCTCACCCTCGTCGTGGAGCGCGTGACCGGCCAGCCCTTCACCGCCTATTGCGCCGAGAACATCTTCATCCCGCACGGGATGCCCCACGCCGCATGGCGCAGCCCGTTCACGAGGATCGTGCCGAACCGCGCGGCCGCCTATTCGGTCGAGGAGGACGGCACCTTTGCCACCGACATGCCGCACAGCGACATCTTCGGAAACGGGGGTGTGCTCTCGACCGTGGGGGAGTGGCTCGCCTGGAACGAGTCGCTCGACCACGCCACCGGCGAATGGGGACAGGTCGTGAAGGCCCTCCAGACCCCGTCGACGCTGTCCGACGGCCGCACGCTGCAGTACGGCCTCGGCCTCGCGCCCACGCAGTACAGGGGGATCGAGGAGATCTCGCACGGGGGCGCCACCTCGGGCTACCGCACCTTCCTGGCCCGTTATCCCGAGAAGCACCTCTCCATCGCACTCCTCGGCAACAGCGGCGACCTGGATGCCGGCGGGCTCGTCCACCGCGTCGTCGACATCGTGCTGGGCCTTCCGCCCGTGGCCCCGCCCTCCGGGACCGACGCGACGGCCGACGAGCTGGACCGCGACGCCGGCCTTTACCGCAACGACCGCGAGGACGCGGTGCGCCGCTTCTTTGCCTCCGGCGGGCGGCTTCGCCTCGGCCATGCGCCGCTGGTGCGCCAATCTCCTGACACCTTTGTGAGCGGGGGAGGCTCAAGCACGTTCGCCTTCGCGGGCCCGCAGGGCGCCCGGGCGCAGACGGTAACCGTCACCACGGGGACGGACGCGGTGGTGTTCGACAGGGTCGACGAGGCGGGGCCGACCGTGGCCGAGCTGGCGGGCTACGTGGGGGACTATTACAGCGCGGAGCTGGACGTGACGGTCCCGGTGGCCGTGAGCGACGGCAAGCTCACCTTCCGTGTGCGGCCGGAGCCGGCACGGCCGGCGGAACCCACCTTCGCCGACGGGTTCATCGTGCCGAGGATGGACGGCAGCCTCTTCACCTTCACGCGCACGAAGGAGGGCGCGATCAGCGGCTTTGTCTTCACGGGCGGCGGCGGGCGCTGCCGCCGCATCGTCTTCAACCGCCAGTAGGGTCCGCCGAAGGGAGAGGCGGGCCATTGGGAGCCCGGCGCCGAGGTTCGTGCTTTCGCCAGGCGCCGCCGTGCTGCGGTTGCCGCCGCAAGGTGAACCTGGCGGCCCGACCGCACGGGCGCCAGGAGCCGCAGAAGCCCAAGAGCCCCATTCCTCCCATGGCGCGAGCATGCCTTCCCCTCGTGTGCGAGGCCTGCGGGCGCGCAGGGGGCGCTTGCCGTCTACGCCGAGGGCAGGAAGACCCGTGTCGTCGACCTCCAGGTGTGGCCCCTGCGCCCGATCTGGTCCCGGGCGAGCCCGCCCTGACGCCCGCCGCGGGTGCAGGGTGCTGGATCCGCGACATATGGTCCTTGCCCGGGGCGTGGAATGCCCTTCGCTCGGCTCCATGGCCCGCGAGATGTGCTACAGGTGTTTCTGGCCGCAGAGTCTGTGCTGGTGCCCCACGCTCCGGCCGATGGAAACGCGCACGCGCTTCGTGTTCCTGATGCACCCGAAGGAATTCAAGCAGGAGAAGGCGGGAACCGGCCGGCTGACCCACCTGTGCCTGCAGCACAGCAGCCTGCACATGGGCGTCGGTTTCGACGGGAACGAGGAGGTGCAGGCCCTGTTGGCCGACCCCCGCCACTATCCCGTGCTGCTTTACCCCGGACGAATGGCGCTGAACCTGTCCGATGGCCTCCGTCGGGACCAGGCGCAGGTCGCCGAGTACTCGGCCTTCTGCAGCGAGACCTCCCTGCGCACGCTTCTCGTGGTCGTCCTGGACGGGACATGGAGCGGCGCCCGCAAGATGCTCCGGCTCAGCCCGAGCCTGCAGGTGCTGCCGCGGATCATGTTCACGCCGACAAGCCCGAGCCGGTACGTGATCAAGCAGCAGCCCCAGGGGGGCTGCCTCTCGACGCTCGAGGCCACGCACGAGCTCCTGACCGTGCTCCAGTGGGCGGGCCTGGACCGTTACAGCCTGCCGGACCAGCTGATGGAGGTCTTCAACAGGATGCAGGACTTCCAGATGCGCTGCGCGGCCGACCCCGCGCGCCCGGGCTACCGGCGCCGGGCCTACACCGAGCCGGGGATCCGGAAGGCCCCGCGCGGCAGGAGCGGCTCCCGCCGGGACAACTACATGAGAAGGCCGCCGGCGAGCGGGCCGGGGGCAACGGCGCCGGGTTTCGGCGGCGCCGGGGACCGGCCCTAGGTGCCCAGCGCGACGATGAGCGTCTGGCCGTTGTAGCACACGCGGTCGCCGCTCCTCAGCTTCCTTCCCTTCCGGGTCTCGGCGGCGCCGTTGAGCTCCACGAGCCCGTTGACGACCGCCAGCTTCGCCTCGCCGCCCGACCCGAAGATCCCCGCGAACTTCAGGAACCGGGCCAATTCAATCGGCTCCTCGCGGATGAGGACGGTGCGCGGCGGGGGTTCTGTGGGCATGGCTCCATGCTTCGCGATGCGGACGGAGGTTTCAATGCCCGATGAACCCCCTTGCCCACAGACGTGCCAGAGGGCCGGATCAACTGGGATTGACTAATCTTCCCTGCCTTTCTCCCATGAAACCATGGCTGATTCAAGCGGCCCGTCCGTGAAGACACCCTGGCACGTTTGGGTCGTGGGTGCGGTTTCCCTGCTCTGGAACCTGGTGGGCGCGACAGACTTCGTCATGACGCAGACGAGGAACAAGGCCTACATGAGCGGCTTCACGCCCGAGCAGCTGAGCTTCTATTACGGCTTTCCCGTCTGGGCGGTGACCGCATGGGGGATCGCCGTCTGGGGCGGCGTGTTGGGCTCCCTCTTGCTGCTGCTCCGCAGGCGGCAGGCAGTTCACCTTTTTCTTTCATCGGCTATCTGCATGGGGCTCACCGACATTTACAGCTACGGCCTCGCCGGCGGCTTCAAGGTGATGGGGGGAGCGACGGCAGTGGCGTTCAGCGCCGTGATCTTCGTGATTGGCGTGCTGCTGTTGGCTTATGCACGGTCGATGTGCAAGCGAGTTGTGCTGAGATGAATCTCGTCCCAGTGTCCTCCCAATGGCGGTGGGCACCGCGCTTGGCGCCGTTGTCGGTCGAGTCTCACCCACGCAGCAAAGGCATATGAAAATCAACGCAACGGTCGGTTGGAGGCGTTTGCCGCTGTGGCTGCTGCTGGCCGTTGCGCCCCCGGGGGTGCAGGCCGACTCCAGCGCCGCACCGAGGGACGCGATAGCCCAGAGCGTGCGGTTTGACTCGCGCGCGCAGGGAGACAAGCACCCGTTTGGTGCGGTGCCGTCAGGCACGACTGTTGATTTTGCCATCCATGCCAAACCCGGCGTCAGCAGCGCGGTTCTGGTGATAGAGAAGCGGCGGCTTGAGGGGGACCAGACCCTGCTGGACTACACGGAAGTCGCCCGGCTGCCCCTGCAATCCCATCCTGACGGCGACCTCCAGCAATGGAGGGGACGCTACCTATTCAGCGACGTCAGCGTCTATGGCTATTACTTCGAGCTCACCATAGACGGCGAGCGCTACGTTTATCAAAACAACGTGCAGCACGTCTATTGGGGTCGCGAAAAGGGGGACAACGGCGTTGGCGAGATCGACCCGTTCCCGAGCTCGCCGGCGCAGATTCGCCGCTATCGCCACACCGTCTACGCGGCCGATTTCAAGGTGCCGGACTGGGCGCCCGATGTCGTGTATTACTACATTTTCCCGGAGCGATTCCGCAGCGGGGACCCGAGCCACAAGCCCAACCCGGCTGTCGATACCTACCATGGGTTTCCGATCGAGCTTCACCGAAACTGGCTGGATAGGCCGTGGTTGCCGCATAGCGGCGACGGATCGGACAATATCTACTCCAATGATTTTTTCGGCGGTGATATCGCCGGCATAATCGAGAAGCTGGACTACATCGCAGCGCTGGGCGCGAACACCTTGTATATCAACCCGATGTTCAAGGCGGCCAGCAATCACAAGTACGACACCGCAGACTATACGCAGATTGACCCGCATTTTGGCACCAACGACGATTTCGTCCGCCTCTGTGCCGAGGCCGCCAAGCGCGGGATGCGTGTGCTGCTCGACACATCGATCAATCACACGGGGAGCGAGTCCGTCTACTTTGACCTCTATGG
>CAYNLL010000018.1:0-16059 GCA_964398015.1 uncultured Opitutaceae bacterium
AAGGCGATGCAGGGCAAGGTGAACGGCCGGGGAACCATTGCACACACTAAGTGCCGGACCGCCCGGAACTGGAAGCCAAATTGGGCGGGGCGCCCCTCGGGGATTCCACTCCATGCCTGGCCAATCGTGACGATAAGGGGGCAATCAGGCTGCCGGCCTGAGGGTCGATATGGCGGGCTGGGGGTGTGCCCGCCGACCCTCGGCCGCGCAGGCCTGGGCTTCCCGTTTCCGGAGGGGCGCTCCCCCATCCCCACCCCGGGAGGTCCCGCACCGCCTCCCGCACCTTGAATCCTCCGGGACTGTTCGGTTAGTGTCGCGGGCATGTCCAGCGAGCACGCCCCCGTCCACGTCAACGTCCACAAGCTGGCCCGGATGGCCCTCTTCGGTTTCATCCTGACCTTCATCATCGCCCGGGCCTTCGTCCTCATGATCATGGCCCACAAGGTCCCGAATTTCTATTTCTTCCTCCAGGGCACCCATGTCCACCACCTGAACTACGGCATCTTCCTGCTGGCCGCCAACGGGGGCTATGCCGTCTTCCGCCGTCCCCTTGGGCGCTCCGCCGAGATCACGGCCCTTATCTACGGCATCGCGATGGCGCTCACCTTTGACGAGTTCGGGATGTGGCTCCACCTGGGAGGCAGCTACTGGCAGCGGGCGAGCGTCGACGCGGTCATCATCGTGGCCGCGGTGCTGGCCCTGTGCGGCTACATCCGCTCGATGGAGCGCTTCGAGGTCCACCACCGGTGGGCGGCGATCGCCCTACTGGTTGCGCTCGGGGCCTTCTCCTGGGTCGTCTACAGCGCGGGCCTGCGTCTCGGCGATGTGGTGGGCCCGCGGCTGCTCGAGCTCGAGGCGTCGTCGTCGCCCTAGGGCGCGTGATCCCTCGTCAGGGCTTCTTCCGACCCTTCAGGTAGGCCAGCGCGTCCCCGATCCGCACCATGTCCCTCCGGGCATCCGGCCCGTGGATGGACATGCTCTCGGGACCCGACTGGGCCGATTCCGAGCGCCTCATGTGGGCGATCAGGCTGATCTGGACGTCGTTCAGATCTGCGTCCTCCGACGTGTCTCTCCACCACAACCGCTTCCCTGCTGTGATCGCCGGCCAAGGGTGGGCCGGCCCCGCGGGACCGGCCGAAAGCACGGCGTCGAGCTTTGGCGCAGACACGATCCGCGGGTTCTCGAAGAATTTCTCGGGAGCAAGGCCCAGCCTCGGCCAGTCCCTCAATGTCGCCAGGACGGAGGCGTGGTCGTAGGGAACCTCGCCCAGCTCCCTGAAGACCGTCCCGGGTTCGACCCACGAGGACACGACGATCGTCGGCACCCGGACGCCGAACCGGTCGAACTTGAACCCGTTCTTCGTCGCCACGGACCCCGGCTCGGGCGCGACCGAGCCCCAGGGAGGCGGCACGTGGTCGAAGCAGCCGCCGTGCTCGTCGAAGGTCACGATGAGGAGGATCCGGTCCCGGTAGGGGCTCGAGCGCACCGCCCCGTAGACCTCGGCGAGGAACTGCTCGCCGCGGAGGACGTCGTGCGGGGGATGGTAGTCGCTCGGGAAGCGGGTCCGGAACAGGCGCCACCATTCTCCAGGCTCCGGGACAAACCGCGGCTCCACGAACGAGTATGACGGGAGCTTCTCGGCTGAGCCGGCGCCCGCCGCGCACAGCCGCTTGAAGTCCTTGAACTTCCTGAAGTTCGCCGCCTTCGGCCAGAGCTGCGCGAACTGGATGTGGGTGAGCGACGGGACGTACGTCGTGTCATGGAAGACACCCCAGCTCTTCCCCTGGTCCGCGAGCACGTTGAAGATCGTCCGGTTCGTGTACGGCTCGTAGTTCTCGTTGTTGATGTGCCCGTCCGAGGAACCGGTGTGCACAAATCCGCGGTTGGGCCACGTCTGCGTCGGCGCAGACGCAAACCACCGGTCGCTGACCGCGAAGCTGCGGGCGAGCGTGTTGATCACGCTCGCGTCGTCCGGTCCGAAGCTTTCCATGATCTGGTCCGCGCAGGCGCGACCCGCCGCGGTCGTGGAATAGTTCTGCAGGAATCCGCTCATGTCCGGGGGCTCCCCGAACACCGGCTCCTTCGGGCCGAACAGCTGCCGGGTCACGAATTCAAACTCTTCGTGGGGGTCGGGCGTCGGCACCTGGTTCGCCTGGGGGCATGCGGGTGGCCAGGCCCGCGGCGGATGTCTTGCGAAGACCTTCGGCGAACCCTCCCCGTCCAGCACGTTGAAGTCCCTGCCCGGGACCAGGCCGCCATAAGGGGCCGAATTGGAGGCCGGAATGAAGGCCCTGGCTCCCTTAGCAGGGTCGGGATAGAGCCAGCCCAGGAGATTGTCCAGGGACCTGTTCTCCATCATCAGGACCACGATATGATCTATATTCTCCAGGCCCATCTCGTGTTGCGCCTCTCGTCGCGTTGGCGGGCTCAGCCCCCGAAGGCCTTCAGCAATGCCGCGCCCACCGGGCTGCCCCAGCCCGACGCGGCATCCCAGCCGGGTCCCGCTGAGTAGCCGCCGATCTTGCCCGTGGTGTCGTTGTTGCCCTTGACGATGTCCCTGATGGCCGCGGAGGGCCCCAGCTTGGAATAGAGGAGCGGATTGAAGTAGCCGACCGGCGAGCCGAGCTTCTGGTTGATCCGGGCGATGAGGGCTGACCATAGCGGCGCCACCGCGCTCGTGCCCCCGACAACCTCCGTCTTCCCCGCGCAGACGGTGGTGTAGCCCGTGTCGGGATCGGCGTTTCCGCAGACATCGGGCACCCCGCGCCCGGTGTTGTGGCCGGGGTTCACGGAGGGGGGAACAATCCCGTCCTGCCAGGCCGGCAGGGGATTCATGTCGCTGATCCCTCCCCCGCCGCCGGATCCGGGCCCGTCATTCCACACCACCTCGCTCGAGATCGTTTGGCCCGACGCCGTCAACCGGGTGCCCCCGCAACCGAGCACGTAGGGGCTCGATGCGGGAAAATCCGTGTGCGCGTGGCCGTCGCCGACCTGGTCGTTGGAGCCGTCGTCCCCCGCTGCGACACAAACGGTGACGCCCATGGCCGCCGCGGATTGGAGCGTCTCGTTCACCGCCTGGACGGTCTGGGCGGTCCACTCGAATCCCTGGATCGGGTCGCCCTCGGCAAAGCCCCAGCTGATCGAGATCACGGAGGGCCTGTTCACCTTGTCGTTGATGGCCGCCGTCAGGGCGTCCACCCAGCCCTGCTCGGTGAACGGCGCGAAATAGACGACGATCCTCGCCGCCGGTGCAATCGCGCCCGCGACCTCAATGTCCAGGGCGACCTCCCCGTCGGAGTCGGGATCGGTCCCGGGGCTGTTGCTCGAGCCGTCGATGGCCACGCTCGACACCGCGGGGATGGCGATGCCCAGGTTGCCAAAATACGTCTGCAGGTCCGACGCCGCATAGCCCCCGCCAAACTCAAGGATGCCGATGCACTCCCCCGAGCCGTCCAGGCCCGCCGGAAACTGGTAGAACTCGGCCACCTGGAGGGCCGTGTAGCTCGTGTCGGCCGCGGCGGCGGGCTTGCGGCGCACGAGGCGCGGACGCGCCTGGCGCCGGCTGTCCAGCCCGAAGACGCCCGTCACCACCTTGCGCACGTCGGCGGGCAGGTAAACGAACCCCATCCTCCCCCGGTAGCTCCCGTCGGGGTGCTCGAATTCCATCAGCTTCACCTGGAAGGCTTGGCTGAGCGCCTTGACGGTGCCGGAAAGCTTCACGTTTCGCTCGGCCTGGCTCGCGGCGACCACCCTGAGGCGGCTTTTCCTCGCAAAGGCCTTCACCCTGGCGATGTCCGCGGGGGCCGCCCCGTGTGCCGCCGCGTAGTCCTCCCGGCTGAGATAGCGCCTCCTTTTCGGGAGGAGGGCGCCCATCTTGTCCGCGGAAGGTGTCCGTGCAGAGCGCGAACGGAGGCGGACGGTGACCTCGACAAGGGCAGTGGGATCGGACGGCCCGATCAGGCGGGACCCGGGGCGCAGGGAGCGTCCGCTTCCGCGCAGGGGGAGCAGCGTCTTTTTCGTCGGCATGGCGGGCTCTTCTCTCTCCAGGGCAGGTGTCGACCCAAATGGCGCAAGCTGAGGGCGCCGTCAGGTCGTCGCCCCCGCCGCACGCTGCGCCACCCTGGTCTTGGTCCGGGCCGAAGCATTCCCGGGGCACGCCGCCAGCGGCGAGGTGTCGGGCGTCACCGCAACGCTCGGCTGCGCCCAGTCCGACTGGTAGGTGTCCTCCAGGCGCTGGAGGATCGCAGGCTCGGTCACAAGGATTCCGCACTCGCGGTTGTCGTTCAGGGACACGCAGGAATAGTTCACCGAGCCGATGTACGCCGCAGCCGCCGCGCTCCCGAGATCCGCCAGGATCATCTTGGCATGGATATAGAGGAAGCTCTTGCACACGGCGCTTACGCCCCCGGCCTGCATGAACGTCACGCCGCGCGCGTTGCCGTTGAGCGCCCCCTCCCCGGCGAGGACGGCGGCGATGAAACGGACCCTCACGCCGCGCTTGGCCGCGGCGACCAGCGCCCCCAGTATCCCGGGATCGCTGGCCTCCTCGCAATAGACGTCGAGCGTCGAGTGCGCGCCGTTGACGAGCGCCGCGAGCTTTGCCCTCGAGTTGACCGGGCTCCAGACCATCGAGGCCGCTGTCGGCGTGATCGCCGTGGCGTTCCAGTCGGCCTCGAACACGGCCGCGATCTCTGCCACCTCCGCCGCCACGGTCGTCACAACCCCAAAGTCGCGCGTGCCTCCGAAATAGTCGGCCGTCAGATTGAACGACATGACGATCCCCGTGGCGCCGTCGACGACGAACGCCTTCTCGTGGGTGACCTCGAAGTTCTGCGGCGCCTTCCTGCACTGGATTCCCGCCTTGGTCAGCGCATTCACGGCCGGCGTGATGTCCGTCAGCTGCATCGAGGACGTGAAGGAGTACCAGTTATAGATCACCCGCACGGCAATCTTCCTGGCCTGCGCCGCCGTCAGCGCCGCCATGATCTGCGGGTCGCTGATCTCGTAGATCGTGAGGTCGATGCTCGTCTGTGCGGCCCCGAGGATCTGGAGGACCAGCGTTCGGCCGTCATCCGGCTCGACGATCAGGGTGTGGAAGCCTCCATTTGCCATACGGGTAAAACGATCTTGTTCAAATTCGATTCAGGCAGCTCCAGTTCACGCGAATGGTACGCGCGAACCTCAATTCGCAAAGCCCACATCGGTTCGGTTTTATTAAGGAAATGTCAAATCTCAACGACTCACGCAAACGCTCTCATGGCTCGCTCACGTAATTTGCAGTCGTCTTGCGGAATCGAGCGCACGATGAAAGCCATTCAATGATGAAATGGATGGTTGGCCCTCGGACATCGCCAATCATTTCTCGCCCGTGGGAGTCGGTGTGGCCTTCGATTCCGGAGCTGCCTTTGGCCTCACGTTGGCTGTCGGTTCCTGCGTTGGCTTGCAATCCGCCGAGGCCTTTGGATCTGTCTTTTCGGTCTCCGGCGGCAGGTCAAAGTCGGCAAATGAGTACGGAGAGCCGCTGTTAAGCAGAATAAGGTCCGTCCACAACTCGTGCTCATCATCCAGCACTTCGAACGGTAGGATCTGTTTGTCCCTAGTGACAAGATCCTCGATGGAATCCTTGTCGACGCTAATATCCTTTGCGTATTTGTCTCTTTTCCTTCGCTCGAAATCCGTGAGATAACGGTGTCCGCTAACGATTGTGTGAAGCTCGTTGGAAAACTGTGGGTAAAGTCCTATGGATTCCCAGGACAAATCGCCTTTCGAGCCGAATTCGTGCATCCGCAGCACCTTCACTTTCGCGCTGTGACGCGGAATTTTCGCGCATTCTCGACTGCCTCAACGGCATGCAGTGGTAATGACTGCAATATGATCCAATCGGCGACCTATCTCCTAGGTGCCTAATACCTGCATAAGCCCAGATAACACCCCATAGCGAAGGAGGAGCACCGGACGTACCCTTTGCGGCAACCCTTCCTCCCCATGTGTTTCCTCTCCCCAGTCTGGCGCTCCTACCTCGACATCCCGGCGGACGCCGAAGCCTCCTTTGTCTCCTCCTCCAGCTCCTTCTCCCTTTCGACACTGGAGGTCGCCCACAACCCCGGCATCTCGAGCTTTGCGCTCATCGAGCGGAAGAAGCCCGACACGTGGCGCTGGGCCATCGTCAGCGCCGCGGGTCCCGTCACCGACGAGGGATGGGAGCCCACCGACACGGACGCCAGGCGGTCTGCGGTGCTGGCTCTTCAAACCTCCGTCACCCGTTGATGGAGTTCGGAGGCACGGCCTCATGAGGAACCTCCATCCTCCGGCCCTCAAGGGCGGCCCCCTTTCGGTCGTCTGCTTCGGCGCGTCGGCGGGCGGCCTCGAGGCCTACCGCAAGATCCTCTCGCTGCTCCCCGAGGACACCGGGATGGCCTTCATCGTCGTCCACCACCAGCCCGCCGAGGGGAAGACGCTCCTCACGGAGATCCTTCCCGGCGTCACGAGGATGCCCGTGGTGCTGATCGCAGACGGCGAGATCGTGCAGGCCAACCATGTCTACGTGGTCCCTGCGGGAAAGCAGGTCACGATGGACGGTGACGCCTTCCGCATTGATCCCCTCGTCAAGGCGGCAGGGTGGCCCAAGAACATCTCCGTCTTCCTGCAGACCCTCGCGGAGGACAGGAAGAAGCAGGCCATCGCTGTGATCCTGTCCGGTTTCGACTCGGACGGCGCCGCCGCGCTCAAGTCGATCAAGGATGAGGGAGGCGTCGTCTTCGCCCAGGAGTTCCGGACGGCAAGGCAGCCCGACATGCCGAAGAGCGCCGTAAGGACGGGGTGCGTGGACTACCTTCTCTCTCCCGAGGAGATCGCCGCCCAGCTGGCGCAGATCGCGATCGATCGCAACGGGAGCCACGCGGCGCAGGCGGCCTCGGGAGCAGGTGGATCCCTGTTCCTCAGGCATGGCGAGCACGGCGGGTGACCCGGCGCCATCCCTGCCTAGGGACGGGCCCATCCCGCAACCCGGCCTCGGCCCGCCCCCGGGAGACGCTGCCACCGGGGGTCGAAACGGCGCCCTCGCCGAATTAGGTCAACGACCCATATCCAAACGACGGCCGATCGCGTACGGTGGGGGTGATAGTGACGGCGAACACTTCGCCATCAAAACAAAGAAAATATCATGCACCTCCTCATCGCTCCCCTTCTTGCCAGCGCCATCTACATCGGCAGCGGCCTGGGTCTCGTACTCCTCATCGTCGTCATCGTTCTCGTGCTGCGTTGATCGCAGGCCGCCTTGCGGCGGATATCCGCCAGGAAAAGGCCGACTCGAGATCCAGGGCGCGGCCGCGCGTCGAAAGCGCAGGGCCATGGGTCCGCAACCGGATCTGCGCTCCCGGGCTCCCATGCCCGGCGTCGGCCAGGGCGCCATCGGGAGTCCTGTCCCCGCAAACGACCCTTCTCCGTCACTTCAGGTTCTTGCGTGAAACAGCGCCAGGAAGGCGACAAGGCATGTCAGCAGGATGGAGCAGGTCCAGAGGCTGCCGACGACGGGGCCTCCGAAATAATAGCTGGCCCCCACCCCGATGGGCAGGATCACTACGGTGAAGAGACATCGAATCACGGCTGAAGGATAGCACCGGACCGCCTTCGCCCCTATGGGGTCTTCGCCCTCCCCGAGGAGAATCATCCCCCTCAATGCCGGCGCGAATTGAGCTGCATGAACAGCCCGTCGATCTCCGGCCGGGAAACCTGGCTGACCTTGGTCGAAAAACCGCACGTGACCTCAAGGTCGCCGCGCGCGAGCCCCGCCATCGCCGCGTCCGTGAAGTCCGCGAGCGGCATGCCCGCCACGTTCGCGCCAGGGGCCCCCAGGTCCGTGTTCACGTGGGGCGGGGCGATCTCGATCACCTGTATAGGGCCGTCCTTCAGCTGGAAGCGCATCGAGAGCGCAAAGGAGTGGAGCGCCGCCTTCGTCGCGCAATAGACGGGAAAGGCGGCCAAGGGCACGAAGGCCAGCCCCGAGGTCACCAGGACGATCGCGGGGGATCCCTGCTTCGCCAGGTGGGGGATGAAGAGCTGCGAGAGGTGGATGGGCGCCTCGAGGTTGATCGAGATGTCCTCCGCCACCTGGTCCCAGGGCGCTTCCTGGTCCAGCCGCAGCGGATGCGAGACGCCCGCATTGTTCACGAGGACGTTCAGCCCGGGAAATTCCGCCGTGGCCCAGGCGAACAGCGCGCGGCGCTCCGACTCCTTTGCCACGTCGCACACCCGCGTGTGGAGATTGGGGTGGGCCGCCCTGGCCTCCCGCAGCTTTTCCTCGCGCCGGCCGCAGACGATCACCTCGCTGCCCGCCTTCAGAAAACGCCCGGCCATGGCAAGGCCGATGCCCGTGGCGCCCCCCGTGATCAGGACCGTGTTGGATGCAATGTTCACGGGGACCACCCTACACCACTCCTGCCGGGGTGCGAGTGCGCTCAGCCGATGACGAAGGTGGACGAGCGCCCCAACTTTCGGCACAGTCCCCTCTCCCCTTCCCACGAAGAGCCCGCACTCGCCCATGCCCCTCCTCATCCGCAATGCCCGCATCCTGACCCTGGCCACCGGCGCCCGCCCTCGCCGGGGCAGGGAACTGGGCGACCTCGCCGTCATCCCCCATGGCGAGGTGCTGGTCGCCGACGGGCTCATCGCCGCCGTCGGGGCCAAGGTCGAGGCCCCGGCCGGCGCCGAGGTGATCGACGCCAACGGCCGCGTGCTCATGCCGGGCTTCGTCGACTGCCACACGCACGCCTGCTGGGCCGGCAGCGCCGTGGACGAGTGGGTGGAAAGGCAGAAGGGCGTGCCCCAGGCCGAGATCCTGAAGAAGGGAGGCGGCATCGCCGCCACGGTGCTCGCGGTCCGCGAGGCGACCCGCAAGCAGCTCGCCGCCTGGCTCCGGGAACGGCTCAATCGCATGCTGCGCGAGGGGACGACGACCGTGGAGGTGAAGAGCGGCTACGGCCTCACGACCGAGGCGGAGCTCAAGATGCTGCGCGCGATCGTCCGCGCGGGCCAGGAATGGGAGGGGACGGTCGTGCCGACCGCCCTCCTCGGGCAGTCCTTTGAGGGCGCCCTGGACGACTTCGCGCGGATGGTGGTGAAGGAGATGCTTCCGGAGGTGTCCAAGGAGTTCCCGGGCGTCACGGTCGATGCCTGCGTCGAGGAGGGCGCCTGGTCGCTCGAGGCCTGCGTCAAGCTTTTCGAGAAGGCCTCGAGGCACCATTCCCTCCGGGTCCACGCGGACCAGTTCACGTCGCTCGGCATGGTCCCGGAGGCGATCCGGCTCCATGCGCGGAGCGTCGACCACCTCGAGGCCTCCTCAAGGGCCGACCTGGTGGCCCTGGCAGGATCGCCGGCAATGGGCGTCATCCTGCCCTGCACGGGCTTCCACCTCGACGGACGCTTCGCCCGGGCCGGCTTTTTCGTCGACCAGGGCGGCGCGGTGGCGCTCGCTACCAACTGCAATCCGGCCTCGGCCCCGGGGCATTCGATGCCGTTTGCCATCGCCCTGGCTGTGCGCCGTTGCGGGCTGACGGCCCAGGAGGCGATCGCCGCCTGCACCGTCAACGCCGCCGCCGTGCTGGGCCTCAACGACCGGGGCACAATCGAGGTGGGAAAGAGGGCCGATATGATCCTCCTGTGCCACACCGACGAGCGGATGCTCGCCTACGAAGCCGGCGGCAACCCCGTCGATCTCGTGGTCTGCAACGGAAAGCTCGCGCTGACGCCCACCTAGGCACCCCCTGATCTCAATGAGCAAGCCCACCCGCAAGGGTTCAGCCCAGCCCGCCCTTCGCCAGGACGATGTGGGCCACGCGGACCGCAGTCGCTCAGGGGGCGAATGAGCGGAAACATGCCCCTGCGCCGCGAGTCGGATGTCCCATGACGCCTCCCCAGCATCCGCCCCCACCGTCACCCCTCCGGTGCCTGGCCTCAATTCTCGCGCTTCTGGTGCTCTGCGCCTGCGAAAGCGACCAGGCCCGGCACGCCGACCGTGGGTCCGCCAGCGCCGCACCCCCTCCCGAAAAGACCGCCCCGGAAATGGAGGCGCACGGCACGTTCTTCTCAGGGCAGATTCAGGTGGAGACCCTGCTCAATCGCGTGGGCTTCGCCGGAAAGGCGGCAACGGGAGGCTCCTCCGCCTCCTCTGACTTCGGAGGGGGCGGCGGGCATGGAGGGGGCCATAGGCACGGGCCCGGTTCCGGCTCATCCCCGTCGGGAGGCGGCAGCGACAGTGACGCTGCCCCGCTGATGCGCGCCAGCAACCTCCCCCCCCTGGGCCTCCATCTGCGCCTGACAAATCTGGGATCCGACACGGTCGATGTCGAGGTGACCGACTTCAATTCCGACCTAGGAGACTTCGTGGTGCAGCCGGAGGTCATCGTGTTGCCGCCCAAAACACCGGTCGAAGCCGAACCCATGGTCTCGAGGCTGGGTGCCGATTCGGACGCCATTCCCCTCTCGGTCACGCTGCGGCTCAAGGGCCCGACCGGGGAGCACCGGACGGAAAAGCAGGTGCTCGTCCTCAAGGTGGTGCCACCCGTCGCGCCGCCAATCCCCGCGCCCAAGCCTCCGACCTGACGGGGAGCATGTTCAACCGGGGATTCCGAGCGGGATTCGCGGGTTCCTGGACTCGTACGCCCCCATGAGGGTGCCCTGGGCGGGTCCCGGACTCGCGACTCCTTTGGGAGGAGAGCCCCGGGCCTCTGGCCCGCGGGACCCACATCCCGCCCTCCTCCACCGGGGCCTCAGTACTTGTCCATGATCCCGTAGATGATGTACGCGAACACGCCCGCCAGAAAAATGACGCACCACAGGCCCAGACTGACGATCCGTGGATCCTCCCTGAAGACCAGGGCAAAAACGCCAAATGCGAGGGCCAGCAACACGGCGACAACGCCAAAGTCGCGGTGCCGCCTCGGAATCCCAGGTGCGGACATCATGACGAGCGCCTTCCTGAATTTGCTCTCGGCCGCGCTGTTTTCCTTCAGGAACTCGTGGACGCTGATCTCCAGCTCCTCAGCCGTCTTCGCACGCTCCTCCTCCCCTACCTGGACCCGCGGCCTGAAGAGATCCGAGGCGCCCGTGAATTCGTCCTCCTCGGCGGGAACGTTCGCCGGTTCCTCGGCGCTCTCGGGCAAAGGCCGCTCGGCAGCGAGCTGGTTCTCCTTGTGAATGAGGGGGACGCTGATCGCGGTGCCGTCTCCGGTGCGCGCCACCTGGTCGGTGGGGATAATCTCCTTGGGCTTCAGCCTGTACCGATGAATCTTTGGCACGTCGTCGTCCATAGAAGCTCGAGCCCCATCAAAGCCCGATTTCACGGCGAAGGCAACCGGCCTTTGATGGAAATCGCCATGATGGGGCAAGGGCGGGCCGTCGGACCTTCCTCAGCCGCGCGTCTTCCGGATCTCGCGAAAAAGCCATGCGCGGGCGTAGGCCCAGTCGCGCTTGGCCGTGGGTTCCGACACCCCGAGCGCCTCCGCCGCCTCCTCGAGGGTGAGGCCGACAAAGTAGCGAAGCTTGACCAGCTCGGCGGCGCGCGGGTCGTGCTCCGCGAGCCGATCCAGGGCCTCGTGCACCGCCAGCAGCTCGCCGTCGTTGCCATCAGGCGCAACGATCATGGTGCAAACAAGGTCGTCGTCGACGCGCGCCAGGCCCCCGCCGTTGCGCACGGCGAGCTTGCGGTGCGCGTTGTCGATCAGGATGCGGCGCATGGCCTCGGCGGCGGCGCCGAAGAAATGGGCGCGCCCGTTCCACGTGTGCTGGTGGGTGCCGGCAATCCGAAGCCACGCCTCGTGCACGAGCGCCGTGGGCTGCAAGGTCTGGCCGGGGCGCTCGCGCGCCAGCTTCTGCGCCGCGAGCTTGCGCAATTCGACGTACACCAGCGGGAGCAGCTTTTCCGCGGCGCGGGGCTCGCCGTCCTTGAGGCCCGTGAGGATCCGGGTGATCTCGCTCATGGGGCGGGGGTGAGGGGGGACGCGCCGGGTGTTTCCGACTGCCTCGCCAAGGCCAGCAGCCCGCAAGCGAGCAGCCAGGGCAGAAGGACATTCAGCCAGAGAGCCGAGAGGGCCACCGGTCGGTTGATGAGGCCCATGCTCTCAAGAAAGGGCCATACGACGGCGACGACCTGTGCGCCCAGGATCGGCGCGGCGGCGCAAAGGCAGATCCTCGTCCAAGGCCGAAGCGGCCTGTTTTTCCTGGCCCACGCCATGAATTCCCATGCGACACCGGTGAAGATCACTAGAGTGATCGCCGCGACCAAGGGCAATGCGACACCCTCCATGATGTAGACGGCATTCGGCACGACCCCTTCGCTGTTGGTCAAAACAGCATTCACGACGAAGAACAGGGCGAGATAGGCCATCGACGCGTAGAGCAGCAGCGTGAAGCGGCCCACACGGGACTCTCGCCGAAGCGCGCGCCTCATCTCCCACAATGCCGCCCAGACGGCCAGCGCAAGGATCGCCTGGACCCAGGCTGCCCGGAAGAGGACCTGGGCGGCGAGCCCGAAGGCTCCCCAGAAGAGGGCCAACAGGAGCGCCACCTCGCCGATGCCGAGGGCACCGACCGCGGCGAGCCAGCCGGCGGCCCGCGTCGAGAGGCCCCCTGCTCCGCGCGGCCGGCGGCACAGAACCGGCACTGCGAGCGCCCAGCCCGCCACTTGGATGCAGAGGGGATATTGAAGCTGGCTGAGCATGAAGCTTATCCCGCGAAGGACGGACGATCCGTGCGGAGCCGGCGGGAGGGGCTCAAGCGTTGCGCTGGCCGCGGCCTGCGGCGGGGGACTCAGGCGCTTCTTCCAGCTCTCGGGCATTCTCCCCTCCGAAAGCGCTTTCCTCGCGCTTTCAAATGCCGCGGAGGCGCCCCGGTCTCCCGCTTCGATGGCATAGACGTCCGAGGTCCCGGGGCCCTTGGAAAGGAACAGATTGGCCCAACGACCGCCAAAACCAAAGGCGACTTCGGCCTTCCTCACCGCGTCCACAAATTGAATCACCGTGTCATGTTCGCCGGCGTTCCAAAGCTCGTAAGGCAGATCGATATCGATCGGCTGAAATCCAAAATTGCCGCTGTTGAACAGGTGGCTCGACGGATTCACGGCTCCCAGCAGGTAGTCCTTTGCCGCTGCCACGTCACCTTCCCGCAGGGCGATCCGACCGAGGAGCAGGCTGGCCTTCGTCAGATGATACTCCGCCCAGTCATAGTCCGCATAGACGTAATTGGGCATCAGCGTGCTGCGGATTATGTTCGACCACCGCTCTTCCCGACCCTTGCGGAGTTCCTCGGACGCCAGCCGCTTCGCTCCGGCAAAGTCGCCCGCCTGGAACCGCGCGAATGCGATATCGCCATCGATCACGTACCTGCCCCAACTGTAAGCCCATGAACTCGTGTTGTCCCTCGCCGCTTCCAGGCTGGCCAATCCCTCGTTGAACTTGCGCTGCTGGATGAGTTCCCATCCTCGGGAGTAGAGGTACCCACCCCCATCCTTTGTCTTGAAGAACTCGCTCTGCAATGCTGCGGAGCCCTTGAGCTCGGCCTCGGCTTCGGCCGCCTTGCCCTGGCGCCTGAGGGCCTCAATGAGCTTGTCGAGCGCGGCGGCAGTGCCCGGGTCCATCAGGCCGAACGCCTTTCTGCGCAACGCCAGCATCCCGCGAAACATCCGCTCAGCCCGGCCGTATTCGCCGAGTCCCATGAAGTCGTCGCCAAGGGTGCCGTAGACCTCGTTCCTTGCCTCCGGCGGCGTCGCTGAGTCCTGGCTCACCCTGTCCGCGGCCTTGTCCAGCGCCTGCAGCAGCAGGGTTTTCTCTCCCGCGGGGAGCGGACCGGCCGACAATCCGCTGATGATCTCCCTTAGCAGCGGAAGCGCGTAGGAGCTCCTGGCCTCCTCGAATTTTGCCTTCTTCTCGTTCGCGGCCAATTCGTTGGAAATCCTGTCCCATTCGCCAATTTCCTTCCATCTGGACTCGAGGCTTTTTTGTGCGGTGGCCGCCGTCTGCACCGCAAAGTCGTGGGCAGCCTTCTCTTTGATGTAGGCCGCGGTGGCGATGATGAGGCCGATCGCCAGCGCCGCGGCGACCGCCGCGCCCGCGCCAAACGCGAACTTGTTGCGGCGGATTGCCTTGCTGATCCGGTAAGCCGTGCTCGGGGGCCGGGCTGCGACCGGTTCGTTCGTGAGGTGGCGGCCAATGTCGTCCGCCAGGCTGTTGGCGGACTCGTAACGGCGGGTGCGGTCCTTCTCGAGGCAGCGCATCACAATCCAGTCGAGGTCTCCGTTCACCAGGCTCACCAGCCTCTCGGCGTCCGTGTGCCTGTGCTGGGCCGTGGCCGTCAGCGTCGCCTTCTCCAGTGTCGTCAGCCGGTTGGAGGGACGCTGCGGCTCCACCTCGCGGATGTGCCGGCGCATCTCGTCGAGACCGGCCTGCAGCAGTTCCTTTCCCTCGAAGGGCGTGCGACCCGTCAGCAGCTCGTAGAGCAGCACACCGAGGCTGTAGATGTCGCTTCGCGTGTCGATATCGAGGCTGCTCATCTCCGCCTGCTCCGGGCTCATGTAGGCCGGAGTGCCGATGAACTGCTCGAACGCCGTGAACAGCGTGCTGTCCGTCAGGCGACCGTTCGTGGCCTTCGCGATGCCGAAGTCGATCACCTTCGGGACGGGCACGCCGTCGTGAACCGTGACGAGGATGTTCGACGGCTTGATGTCGCGGTGAATGATCCCCTTCTGGTGCGCGTGCTGGATGGCGTGGCACACCTGCGTGAACAGCTCGAGCCGCGCTTCGGTGGAGAGCCGCTGCTCGTCGCAGTACCTCGTGATGGGCACGCCGCGGACGAGTTCCATGACAAAATAGGGCCGGCCCGCATCGGTGGCGCCGGCCTCGAGCACCTTCGCGATGTTGGGGTGGTCCATCATCGCGAGCGCCTGCCGCTCGGCCTCGAAGCGCGCGATGACCTCCCTGGTGTCCATGCCGAGCTTGATCACCTTGAGGGCGACGCGGCGGCGGACGGGTTCCTCCTGCTCCGCCATGTAGACGGTGCCGCAGCCGCCCTCGCCTATCTTCTGAAGCAGCTTGTAGCGTCCTATGTGGTCTCCCGGCGCCTCGGTCCGTGGAGTGGCACGGGACGCTTCCGCGGAGCCCCCCGCGGGCTCCCCCATGAAACTCGCCTCATCCTCGGCACGAAGCAGTTCCTCGACGCCCTTTCGCAATTCGCGGTTGTCGCCGCAGGCCCTGTCCAGAAACACCCCTCGCTCGGCGGCGGGAAGCGTGAGGGCCTGGGCAAAGATCGTTTTCTCGGGATGGGACGGCGGGATTGGGTTCATGGGTGTAGGGGGCTGTGGTTGCTTACCCTACAGTGCGGGATTTCCCGTCGAAACGGATCATGGGAGATCAAGATTCTCTGATCCGAGAGCGGATGAAACGCGCAAGTATATGAACAACATGAGGTAGCTGCCAAGGCCAGGATTGCACGCAAAGCGGCAGGAGCCGCGTCGGTCGTTGAGTATAATGATCTCCGACCGTTTATTCAGAGCCGCCGATTCTAGCACCCGGCTTGGACCCTCCTATGGATATCGGCCCGTATTGTCCGCCTCTGGGGAGCATGGCAGACCAGCCATAACCCATATATATCCCTTGGCAACGACGGACCCCGTGGGTGCCGTCGAGGTCATGCGAAGCGGCTCCGGAATCTCGAGCCGACAAGGAGCGGGTGTCAGCCAATATAAAGCGTCACCTCCCTGAGCCCGAGGACGGCGCGACGATCTCGAGCCCCGCATCACGATGGGAAAAGGCCGACCTTGCCTATCGGTCCAGTTCGTTTCAGCATGATTATATATCGTCGGCACCACGTTCCAGCACCGTGCCGTGCCGACCTGTTCGTGGTGGCCGCTGCGCCTTTTCCGACTCCTCACCCGCCCTCCGATTATTTTGGACAAGAGCATGGAACCGACACTCTCGCTCTGAAAGGCACCGCGATCCCAAAACTTGACCCCTTGGAGGCACGAAACGCCTTCCCGCGCAGGAGCCCTCTCCTGTTCATCAGGGTCCCTTG
>CAYNLL010000019.1:0-15573 GCA_964398015.1 uncultured Opitutaceae bacterium
AGGACAAGAACTGGCAGGAGGCCTATGAGGAGGCCTTCGCCGACTTCCTCAAGGATTTTGACGTCCAATTGAAGAACAACGGGTTTTGAGAATAGGGAGCGCCCCGTCGCCTCATGCCGGGGACGGGAGTCCGCCGGGTGGCGTCATCACCGGGCGCCGCCCCGTTTCGGCGCCCGCGTCCCGAGCCGGGATTTTCCCTGTGAGCGCCGCTCGACAGCGACCTCCGAATCCCCAGCATGCCGGCATGAAGCGCCTCATTTTGCCGCTTGGTTCCCTTGTGTTCATGGTCACGGCTCTGCTGGGGGACGAACCCCCCAGGAAAATTGTCCGAAGCCAGTCCGACCTTCCGCGCTTCAGCTACGCGGTGCAGGGGACCGCATCGGCGCTCGTGCGCGACGGCGGGCCCGCCTTCGACGCGTTTGCGGCGAAGGTGCGAGCGGACCTCCTGTCGGTCCTGAGCGACTACCAGATTGAGGACCACTCCACGCTGCGAACGCTGCTGACCGCGCGCTTGGGCTTGGAGGAGCTTGCCGGGGAGGATGCGGCCGCGCTCAAGACCCTGGATCAGATCCGCGACCTGCAGGACAAGCCTGCCGCGAAGCTGCTGAGCGGGCTGGCACCCCGCGCCATGCTCGAAGCCGCCATGGAGACGCATGCCCGCGGCGGCGATGCCTTCACGGCCGCCTTGAAGCGCCACTACGCCGAGGCGCTGAAGCCCCTGCCGTGGGCCATCGTTCAGGACAACATCAAGCGCGCCCACGTGAGCGCGCGGATCTTCACGGCCTCGGTCGCCCTGGCCGACGTGATGACGGAGCTGGATCCGGCGACGCGGACTTCCGGCGCGCTGGATGCGAACGAGGCGTGGAATCTCATCGGGACGCGGGTCAACCTGGTCTGGACAATCCAGACGGGGGCCGCGCGGGCGGAGGTGCTGGAGGACTACATCGCCGCGCACCGCAGCGTCTCCCCGGACATCTGGGAGGCGCGGGAGGTGACGCTGACCCCGGAGCAGAAGCTTACCCCTGTGGTGGTCGCGATCTGGGATAGCGGCATCGACGTGGACGATTACCCCGGCCAGGTGCTCGACGACCCCCGGCCGACCGCCAGCGGGGCGCACGGGTTGGCGTTTGACGACCAGGGCGAGCCCTCCACCCAGTGGCTCTATCCCCTCACCGCGGCGCAGCGGGACGCCTATCCGGAATTCCGAGTCCTCACCCAGGGCCGTCTCGACATCGAGCACGCCATCGATTCGCCCGCCGCCCAGGCGCTCGTCCGGAAGTACACCACCCTGCCCCCCGAGGGCCTTCACGACTACTTCGAGCTGGAGAAGGTCTTCGACTTCTACATCCACGGGACCCACTGCGCCGGGATTTCGGTGCGCGGGAACCCGGCGGCCCGCCTCGTGGTCGCCCGGTTTGACGACCAGCTTCCCGACCTGAAATTCCCGCCGACCGACGCCTGGGTGCAGAAGCTCGGCGCGGATTTCCATGCCATGGCGGATTATTTCCGCTCCCGGGGCGTGCGTGTCGTCAACATGAGCTGGGGCGACCAGCCGGACGAATTTGAGACCTGGCTCGACAAGACGGGGGGCGGGGGCGACCCCGTCGCCCGCAAGGCGAAGGCCGCGCACCTGTTTCATCTCTGGAGCGACGCCGTTCAGGCCGCGATTCGGAGCTGCCCGGGCGTCCTCTTCATCACGGCCGCGGGAAACTCCGACTCGAACCCCGGCTTCGAAGAGGACATACCGGCTTCATTCCGCCTGCCGAACCTGATCGCCGTGGGCGCGGTGAACCA
Organism: uncultured Opitutaceae bacterium; assembly: GCA_964398015.1. GTDB lineage: Bacteria > Verrucomicrobiota > Verrucomicrobiia > Opitutales > Opitutaceae > Palsa-1447. The sequence continues at coordinate 1,795 of CAYNLL010000019.1, forward strand.
GGCGGGCGAGGAGACCTCGTTCACCAGCTTCGGCGAGAGCGTGGTGGTAGACGCCAACGGGTATGAGGTGGACAGCTCAATCCCGGGCGGCTCCCGCCTCCGCCTTTCGGGCACCTCGATGGCGTCGCCCAACGTGGTCAACCTCGCGGCCAAGCTGTTTGCCCTCAATCCCGCCCTGACCCCTGGGCAGGTGATCCAGCTGATCCGCGCCGGAGCGTCGGCGTCGCCCAACGGCCGCCTCCATCTGATCGACGAGCGCAAGTCGGTGGATCTCCTGCAGTCGGGCAAATACTGACGGCCGGCGACCGATGGGCCATTGGCCCGGGTCTTGGTCCTGCCCTAATGTCGCCTGCTCGGCTCCAGGAGCTGCGGCCCGGGGCCCTTTTCGGAAAGCTCATCCCATGGATTGCGCAGCGGGCATTCCTTCATGGAGAGGCAGCCGCACCCGATGCAACCTGTGAGCTGGTCGCGCAGCCGGGCCAGCTTGGCGATGCGCTCGTCAAGGTCGGCGTGCCAGCGCGCCGACAGTATCCGCCAGTCCTTGTCGGTCGGCGTCCGACCCTTCGGCAGGGAATCGAGCGCGGCCTTGATCGAGGCGAGGGGAATGCCCAGGCGTTGGGCGACCTTGATGATCGACACCCGGCGCAGGGCCTCGCGGGGAAAACGGCGCTGATTGCTGCCGTTGCGCCAGCTCGCGATCAAACCCTTGCTCTCGTAGAAATGGATCGCCGACACGGCGACGCCGCAGCGCGCAGCGACTTCGCCGACGCCGAGTTCATGGTGGAAGGATGCAGGCTCGGTCTTTTTCATGATGCACTTGACCTCAAGTAAGGTTGAGGTTCTACGGTGCCGGGAGAATTGCACAAGATCAAGCCGCCGAGCCCATGAAATCCCACGAATACCTGGTCGAGATGAACTTCGCGCCGTTCGCGTCGCCGTCCCCCCCGCAGGAGCTTGTCGCCTTCATCGAGCGGATGGCGCTTCCCACGCTGGACGCCCTGGGGAAGCTGGCGTCCTCCGGCCGCATCGCGGCGGGGGGCCCGGCCCTAGCCGCCAGCGGATTCTCCTTTGTCGTGCGGGCGGAATCGCCCGAGGGCCTGGAGGAGATGGTTGCCGGGCTGCCGCTCTGGCCGCGGGCCCAGACCCGCGTCGTCCCACTGGGAACCTTCGCCGGCCGCGCGGCCGCAATCCGCGGGCGCCTTGCCAAGGCCAAGGCCGCGGCGCAGCCTGCACCTGGGCGCGGGCACGCGCACCATTGAGTCACGCCGATCCGTTTCCTTTGACGCCATGATCCTCATCATCTCCTCAAGCCTGAGGTCGGAAAGCTGCAGCCGGATACTCGCCCAGGAGGCGCGGCGCGTGCTCGAGCAGGAGCGGCATGCCGTGACGCTCCTGGACCTGCGCGACACCCCCCTGCCCCTCTGCGACGGGGGTCCCGCCTACGAGCATCCCAACGTCGCCCGCGTGGCAGAGCTCCTTGCGGGTGCCGACGCCGTTCTCGTCGCAACGCCAATCTACAACTTCGACGCCAGCGCCGCCGTCAAGAACCTCATCGAGCTCACCGGCAGCGGGTGGGAGGACAAGGTTATCGGCTTTCTTTGCGCCGCCGGCGGGGCGAGCAGCTACATGTCGATCATGTCGCTCGCGAACAGCCTGATGCTTGATTTCCGCTGCGTGATCGTCCCGCGGTTCGTATACGCCACGAGCGATGCCTTCGCCGACGGGAGCATCGCCGACGAAGAGGTGGGCCAGCGGGTGGCCGAACTCGCCCTGGCCGCCGCCCGCCTCGGCCGAATGCTGCGGGCAGCCTGAGCGGCGATCCCGCGGGGAACCCGCCCGGGGCCGGCCGAGCCGACCACAACGGCACGTTGATCCACCACCCCCTCAATCGAGGTGTCCTGGTTCGAAAGGCGCGACCCGCAGCGCAGGAGTTGACAGCCGCCGAACCCAAATTCAGCCCGCGGGTTCGTCGCCGGAACTTGCCTTGCCGTAGGAGGTCCACTGATTTCCATCGATCGATCGGATGGAGACGCATATCGGGAGACGTCGGATCTTCGGCGTCCTGGGTTGCCGGCCAGGGCACCTGAAGGGGCAGCTTGCGCTTCGCGGCCGTAGGGTAATATTGGAGCAGAACGCAGCCCCATGTACTTTCGTGATTTTTACCACCACCACCCTCACGGAGCGCCCATTGGCGGCCTGATCCTCATTCTTCTCGTGGTCATTCTGGTGGTCGTGCTGACACGCGACTCAAATAAGGCCTGACGCGGGAGGACCCCGTAGCGCCAAGGACCGATGAATCGACAGGTTACCGGGATGCCCGGGCGCATCAGGCTGGCATGCTGCCCCTTCAATCCCGACCTTGACACCCCCCCGTTCGTAGGGCACCTCAGTCAACTCTTAAACGCCACGATCACATGCAACCCACCTTCCGCCCGCACCGCAAGAAACGAGCCCGCAAGATCGGATTCCGCGCGCGCAAGTCCACCCGAGGTGGGCGCGCCGTGCTGACCGCCCGTCGCAAGAAGGGCCGTAAGCGCCTGACTGTCGTTTGATTCCGGGAATCGCGGACCCTATGCGCCTGCGCCCTGGGCAGCACCTTCGCCGCCAGAGCGATATCAGGGCGGTTCGCGAGCAGGGCACCCGTGTCGATTGCAAGGCGTTCACCGTCTGGTGGAAGGCGCGCGGAGCCGAGCCCGCCCTTCCCCGCGCCTGCTTCGTGGCATCAACTCAGGCCGTAGGGGGCGCCACGCTGCGCAACCGCGCCAAGCGCCGGATGCGGGAGATCTTCCGCAGCCACCAGGGACTCCTGCCCCGCTCGTGCGACCTGCTACTCGTGGCTCGCCGCTCCGTGATCCAGTGGCCGTTCGCCCAGCTTGAGAGCACCTTCGCGGACGCCTGCGGACGGATCTCCTCCGCACGCCCCCCCGCAGCCCCATGAGCACGACCCCCTTTACCGCCCGCGCACGGGGCATTCCCGCTGCGGCGGCGGTCGGCCTGATCAGGGTCTATCAGCGGACGGCCTCCCCCCTCCTGCCGGCCTTCCTCGGACCGGGCTGCGGCTGCAGGTTCTACCCGTCCTGCTCCCACTACGCCGCCGAGGCCCTCGCGGCGCACGGCGCCGTCAGGGGCTCCCTTCTCGCCGCGCGCCGGATCCTCAAATGCACGCCGCTCCATCCGGGCGGCGTCGACCCCGTGCCGGCCGCGCGCGGACACTCCTGACTCCCGTGGACAAAAAGAATACATTCGTCGGCGCCCTGCTGTTCGTCGCAGCGTTCCTCGTTCTCTGGTACGGCCAGAAATATGCGCGGCAGAACCCGCAGCCCGCCGAGATACGCAGGGAGGTGAGCCGCGAGATCGCCGGCGCGGCCCCGGCCGGCGCGAGCCAGCCCGCCGCGGCGCCGCAGGCCGCCGCCGACCAGCCCACGTTCGCGACGGCCCAGGCGGACCAGTCCGGGGCGGCCGTCACGAAGATCGAGAACGACTTTGTCGCGGTGACCTTCACCGACGCCGGCGGCGCGATCCGCGACGTCGCCTTCAAGAAGTACCCCGCGTTCCTCGGCCAGTCCGAGCCCTTCGTCTTCAACAAGCTCCATGCCAACCCGATGCTGGCGTTCGTCGGCCTCCCGGGCCTGGACAGCGGCACGCGCTACCAGCTCGTCTCGAGGTCGGACCGTGACGTGGTGTACCGCGCGGTCCTCGACGGGCGCTTCGAGGTCACGCGCCGCTTCGTCCTCTCGCCCGACAAGGCGAGCGACACGGACCCGTACCTCATCCGCTGCGAGACCACACTGCGCAACCTGACCGACAAGGCGACCGCCCCGATGCGCCTGGCGTTCTCGATAGGGACGGCCGCCCCGAGCAACGCGCTCGACAACGGCCTCCAGCTGACGACGGAGCTCTGGAACGGCAACAGCCAGACCCTGGTGCGGCGCTCGGAGCTCGAGGCCAGCGGCGGGTTCCTCGGCTACGGCGCCCACGGCGCGAGGCCGTCCATCCAGGGCGCGGGCCCCATCGTCTGGGCCACGGTGAAGAACCAGTTCTTCGCGGCCATCCTGACCCCGGACGAGCCCGCCGCCGGGCTGGAGACGCGCAGGGTCAAGCTGCTCGACCGGCTTCCCGACACGGACCGCCTCGCCTACGGGATCACCGGGGATGTCGACTTTGACCTTCCGGCGGTTCCCGCCCACGCGTCGGCGACCCTGGCGGGCAGCCTGTACGTCGGTCCCAAGGAATACCCCAGGCTCTCGAACGTGGACGTCTTCCGCAAGGACCAGGACCGCGTCATGGACCTCGGCAGCTTCATCTTCCGGTTCTGCGCGGCGATCCTCCTTCGGACGATGACGTGGATCCACGGCTGGACCGCCAACTGGGGCCTCGCGATCGTCCTGACGACGCTCGCCCTGAAGGTCGCCTGCCTCCCGCTGACGCTGAGTCAGGCCCGCTCGGCCCGGCGCATGCAGAAGATCATGCCCGAGATGAAGGCGGTGCGGGAGAAGTACAAGGACAACGCCCAGAAGCAGCAGACGGCGATGATGGAGCTCTACAAGGAGCACAAGGTGAACCCCCTCGGCGGCTGCCTGCCGATGCTCCTGACGATCCCCTTCTTCTTCGCCTTCTTCAAGATGCTCCAGAGCGCCGCCGAGCTCCGGTTCGCCCCGTTCCTCTGGTCGCACGACCTCTCGGCCCCGGACACGATCGCGACGCTCACCCTCCCCGTCATCGGTGCGCTCAACGTCAACATCCTTCCCGTCCTGCTGTGCGCGGTGGCCTTCGTCCAGATGCGCCTGACGCCCCAGCCGGCCGTCGACAACGCGCAGATGAAGATGATGAAGTTCATGCCGCTCATGATGCTCTTCTTCTACTACAACTACTCGTGCGCGCCCTCCCTCTACTCGACAATGAACGGCCTGTTCATCATCGTGCAGCAGCTCGTGGTCAACCAGGGGCGCGACGTCGAGGACGCGGCTCCGGCGCGCCCGGGCAAGCCGGCGAAGAACGTGACGCCGCGCAAGCGCTGACGGGCCCCCGCCAGGGCGTCATAAGGGCTGCGCCGCCTTGCGTCGGCGGCAGGCCGTGGTTGACTCGGGGCTTCCCCATGACCGACGACGCCCAGGCAGCGACTGCGCCCCCGCCCGGCCCCCGGCCCCCGCCAGGGGACGACGTGGGCATCGTCCGGCCCAGGGACTTCGTCCACGCGGCGCCCTTCACGTTCAAGAGCGGCCAGACCCTCCAGGGCTTCACGCTCAGGTACGAGACCTACGGCTTCCTGAACGCCACGCGCGACAACGCGGTCCTGGTGTGCCACGCGCTCAGCGGAGACCATCACTGCGCGGGCCGGCATTCCGAGTCCGACGCCAAGCCCGGCTGGTGGAACAACCTCATAGGACCCGGAAAGGCGGTCGACACGAGGCGCTTCTACGTCGTCTGCGCCAACACCCTCGGCGGCTGCCAGGGGTCGACGGGGCCGAGCTCGACCGACCCGGCGACGGGCAGGCCCTACGGGACCCGCTTCCCCTTCGTCACGATCCGCGACATGGTGATCTCGCAGAAGCTCCTCCTGGACCATCTCGGGGTCGCCGAGCTCCATGCGGTCATGGGCGGGTCGATGGGCGGCATGACCGCCGCCATGTTCGCGATCGAGTACCCCCAGTTCACGAAGCGCCAGATCATCATGGCCTCCACGATGAACGAGAGCGCCCAGGCGATCGCCTTCAACGAGGTCGGCCGCCAGGCGATCATGCAGGACCCCGCGTGGAACAACGGCGACTACCCGCGCGAGGGCGGCCCGCGCGTCGGCCTCGCCATCGCGCGCATGATGGCCCACATCACCTACCTCTCCGACGCGGGGATGGACCGCAAGTTCGGCAGGCGCAAGCGCGAGTCCGCCGGCGGCGAGTCCTACACGTTCGACGCCCAGTTCGAGGTGGAGAGCTACCTCAAGCACCAGGGCGAGACGTTCATCAACCGCTTCGACGCGAACTCGTACCTCTACATCACGCGGGCCATCGACCAGTTCGATCCCGCGCGGGGCGCGGGATCGCTGGAGCAGGCGTTCGCGCCCGTGCAGGCCGAGTCCCTCGTCGTCGGCTTCACGAGCGACTGGCTGTTCCCGCCCGAGCAGAACCGGGAGATCGCGCTCGCCCTGCTGCGCGCCGGCAAGCGCGCGAGCTACGCCGAGCTCTCGACCGACCTCGGCCACGACTCGTTCCTCCTCGAGAGCGACGCGCTCTACGCGCTCGTCCGCGGCTTCCTCGAGCGCACGGAGACCTACGCGTTCGACTTCGCGATATGAAACGCACCCGGCCATGAGCGCGATCGTCCAGAAGCGAACGGTCGACATGAAGGTGATCGGCGAGTGGGTAGAGCCGCAGTCCCGCGTCCTGGACCTCGGCTGCGGCCGGGGGGAACTGCTCGACTACCTCAACCAGGCCAAGCAGGTCTCGGGGATCGGCGTGGACCTCGACTTCGAGCGGATCTCCGAGTGCGTCCGGCGCGGCCTGAGCGCCTACCAGGGCGACATGACCGCCTTCATGCGCGCCTTCCCCGACAGGCACTTCGACCGGATCATCCTCTCGCGCACCGTGCACGAGCTTGGGGACCCGGCGGGGGTGGTGCTCGAGGCGCTCAGGGCCGGGTCCGCCGTCACCGTGGGCTTCGTCAACCACGGCTTCTGGAAGAACCGCATCGGGCAGCTGCTGCGGGGGCGCAAGGTGCGCAATGCGGTCTACACGACCCCGTGGCATGAGAGCCTGCCGGCGAACCCCCTTTCGATCGCCGACTTCGAGGACTTCTGCAGGGAGAAGTCCATCCGCATCGCGCGCCGCGCCCACCTGCTCGGCGACTGGCGCACGCCCTGCCCCTTCCTCCCGAACCTCCTCGCCGGCTACGCGCTCTACGACCTCGCCCGGCCCTGACGCCGCCCCAGCCGCGCCGCCTGGAGCACGCACACGCAGTCGCTGCCGTCCGCCGTATGGAACCAGTGCGGCTGGAGGGCCCCGAACTCGCGCTCGAACGCCTCCCTGCCTCCCCCGACCTCGATCATGAGGATCCCGCCGGGCTTAAGCCTGGAGGCGGACTGGCGGACAAGCCTCCGGACGAGGTCGAGGCCGTCGGCCCCGCCGTCGAGGGCCAGGCGGGGCTCCCTGCGGAACTCCTCGGGGAGCGTGTCCACGTGCGCCGTCGGCTCATAGGGGGGGTTGGAGAGGATCACGTCGTAGCGGGCCGAGCCGCAGGGGCCGAGCAGGTCCCCCTCGAGCAGGCGCACCCGGCCCGCGAGGCGGTGGCGCCCGACGTTGATCCGCGCGACCTCGAGGGCTCCGGCGGAGATGTCGGTCGCGTCCACGCGGGCCGCCTTGAAGTGCCGCGCGAGAAGGACGGCCAGGCAGCCCGAGCCCGTGCAGATGTCGGCTACCCGGGCCACCCTCCCCGGGGCCTGCAGCCACGGGTCTACCTGGTCGGGGAGGATCTCCACGAAGTAGCTGCGCGGGATGAGCACCCGCTCGTCCACGTGGAACCTCAGGCCCCCGAGCCACGCCTCGCCCGTGATGTAAGCCGCCGGCACGCGCTCGACGAACCGGCGCCTCAGGACCGCGCCGACCGCGGCGGACTCCGCCGCGGTCAGCCGGCGACGCAGCACCGAGGCCCCGCTGTCGAGCGGCAGGCCGAGCGTCCGCAGGATCAGGTAGAGGGCCTCGTCCCTGGCCCCCGTCGATATCTGGCCGAACGCCGCGCCGCTCTCCGTGCAGAGGCGCTCGGCGCGCTTGAGCCATCCCGCGAAGGTCACGAGGAGAAGATCACGAGGTACGCCGAGGGGCTTATCCACTGGCAGAGGATCGCGTACGGCACGCAGGCCCTCCCGACGACGGACCCGATCATCTGGCGGGTCACGCTCAGGTTGATCATGAGCAGCATGATGAGGCCGCTCCAGCGCGCGATCCCGTAGTAGGTCGCCTCCGACATCCCTACCATGCGGCGCAGGAGCGTGGCGCCGTCGAGCGGGGGGATGGGTATCAGGTTGAAGACGGCCAGGCCCACGTTCATGACGACCAGCCCGTAGACGAGCTCGCCGAAGCGGGGGTGGGCCACGACGAGGAAGGAGCCCGCGACGACGGCGGCCAAGGCGACCAGCAGGTTGGCCGCCGGCCCGGCCAGGGACACCAGGATGTCGTCGCGCTGCCGGTTCTTGAAGTTGGACGGGTTGGTCATGACCGGCTTGCCCCACCCGATGAAGTTGAAGCCGCCGCGGAACACGAAGATGTTGATCAGCGGGATGATCACCGTCCCCACCATGTCGAGGTGGGACAGCGGGTTGAGGGTCACGCGGCCCTCCGCGCGCGGCGTGTCGTCTCCCAGCAGGTCGGCGACGACGGCATGGCCCCACTCGTGGAACACGATGCTGACGGCGAGCAGGATGAAGATGATCAGCCCGTCGCGCAGGAAGACCGGATCGATGGCCATGGACTATTTTCCCGCGGCGGGGGCCAGGCGCGCAACCAGCTTCTGCCTCTGCTCCCCGAGCGACGGATCCGTCACCGTGTCGAGCACCTCGCGGGCCTGCTCCCCCCTGCCCATGCTCGCCAGGACGTTGGCCTCGTGCAGGCGCATCGTCTGGCGCTCGACCTCTGACTGGGCGCGCGCCTCGAGACCCTGCCATGCCTTGAGCGCGGCGGGCCAGTCCGGGTCCTTCATGTCGTAGTAGGACTCGGCGTAGCGGTACGCGAACTCAAACCTGTCCGGGGCGAGCTCGGCCGCGGTCCGGAACCCCTCCTGCATGGCGTGGTCGATGGAGTCGCGCGTCCACTCGCCGCTCTTGAGGAAATCGTCCCTGGCCTCGTAGAGCAGGGTGCCCAGCTGGTAGTGGTAGAGGGGCTCGCCCGGCTGGAGCTTGATGGCCGCGAGGAAGTAGTTCACCGCCTCGAGGGGCTTGCCGTCCTCCGCCAGGTAATTACCCAACTCGTTTTTAACCAATGGGATGTTAGGATCCATCTGGTTCGCCTTGAGGAGGATGGCGACCGCCTGCTTGCGCAGGCCCACCTTCCAGAGCATGTAGCCGTAGCAGGCGAAGCCGTTGGCGAACTGGGGGTTGTCCCTGAGGAGCGACTCGTACTCGCGCGTGAGCTGCTCCACCTGGGTCTGGAAGGCGGCCCCATCGAGCGCCTTTCCCTGGGCCGCGGCGTCGGCGAAGAGGAACTTCTGGTGCTCGCCGATCTCCTTGAGGCGGTGGTCCGCCAGCGTCTCCTCCTCGACCGGCGCGTCGGCGCCCGCAGCGGCGCAGAGCAGCGAGGCAACGGTGGCGAGGAAGAGGACGGAACGATGGAGCATGGGGGACGCGGGAAACCCGTGGACAGCGGACAGGGCCCCACGTTCAAAAAATCTGCCCCCGCAGGCCGGTCCGAAGCGACACAAAATCGACTAATTCTCTTCCGGAGCGCTCCGGCGGTCCCTATAACCCCGCAATGGGCCAGGCCGCGCTCCCCGACATCCGGATTCCGTTTGGAACGGCGCTCCCCGCCCCGCTGTCGGCCGCCGTGCTCGAGCGGATCAACGACATCGTGATGGTGACCGAGGCTGGCCCCTTCGATGAGCCCGGGCCGCGCGTGCTCTACGTGAACCCGGCGTTCGAGAGGCTGACGGGCTACCCCGCGGCCGAGGCCCTGGGGCGCTCTCCCCGCTTCCTCCAGGGGCCCGGGACCTCGGCGCAGGAGGTCCAGAGGATCGACGACGCCCTGCGCGCCCGCAGGCCTATGCGGGCGGAGCTGCTCAACTACCGAAAGGACGGCACCGCCTTCTGGGTGGAGATGGACGCCAGCTTCATGCGGAGCCCGGCGGCGGACGCCGAGTTCGTCGTGTTCATCGAGCGCGACATCACGGAGCGAAAGAACGCGGAGCAGGCACTCCTCGACCAGGGCCGCTCGATCGCCTCCGTGTTCAGCAACCTGCCCGGGATGGCGTACCGCTGCCACAACGACGCGGCGTGGACGATGGAGTTCGTCAGCGACGGCTGCCGCAGGCTCACGGGCTACGACCCCGTCGAGGTCGTCGGCAACCGCGTCGTCAGCTTTGAGGACATCATCCATCCCGAGGACCGCCGGGCGGTCCGCGAGTTCGACGCCTCGACCCGCGAGAGGAACGGCGCGTTCGAGCTGGCCTACCGCATCCGCACCCGCGACGGGGTGACCAAGTGGGTCCAGGAGCAGGGCCGCTCCATCCCGGGACCCGACGGGGCCACCGCGCACTTCGAGGGCTTCATCACCGACATCACGGAGCGCAAGCTCCTCGAGTCGCAGCTCATCCAGAACCAGAGGCTCGAGAGCATCGGCACGCTCGCGGGCGGCATCGCGCACGACCTGAACAACGTCCTGGCGCCGATCATGATGGCCGGCGACCTCCTCGCCGACGAGGTGTCGGGCCCGGAGGCGCTCCAGCTCCTCGACGCGGTCAAGGCCAACGCCCGGAGGGGCGCCGAGCTCGTCCGCCAGATCCTGCTCTTCGCCCGCGGGATGGAGGGGCCGCGGGTCGCAGTGGACCCGGTGGGGCTCCTCGGGGAGATGCGGGCGTTCCTCGAGGGTACGCTCCCGAAGTCGATCCGGGTCGAGGTCGGGGTCGCCCCGGGGACCGCCGCCATCTCCGGGGATCCCGCGCAGCTCCACCAGCTCCTGCTCAACCTCTGCGTGAACGCGCGCGACGCCATGCCCGACGGCGGGAGGCTCTCGGTCACGGCGAGGCAGGTCTCCGTCTCGCCCTCGGCGCCCCGCCCCCACCCGGACGCCGTGCCCGGGGACTTCGTGCGCATCGACGTCGCCGACACCGGCTCCGGCATCCCGGACATCCTCAAGGGCCAGATCTTCGACCCGTTCTTCACGACGAAGGGCGTGGGGCGCGGCAGCGGCCTCGGGCTCTCCACGGCGCGCTCGATCGTCAAGGCGCACGGCGGGTTCATCACCTTCGTCTCGTCCACCGGCTCCGGCACCACGTTCTCGCTCCACCTTCCCGTGGCGGACGCCTCCCTCGCCACGGCGGAGCGCGGCGAGAGCGCAGCGGCCGCGGCCGGGCCGCCGGCCCGCGGCAGGGGCGAGCACATCCTCGTCGTGGACGACGAGGACTCGGTGCGCCAGATCATGCGCAGCTCGCTCGAGCATTTTGGCTTCCGCGTGTCGACCGCGTCGGGCGGGACGGAGGCGCTCAAGATGGCCCGCGCCGCCCCAGGGCCGTTCGCCCTGGCGATCGTCGACCTCCAGATGCCCGACATGGACGGGAGCCAGACCATCGCCGTGCTGCGCCGCCTGCAGCCGGGGTTGCCGGTCGTCGCCGCCAGCGGCTTCGCGGCGGGCAGGGCGCGCGAGGAGGCCTCCGCCGGCGGGGTCAGGCATTTCCTCGACAAGCCCTTCACGGTCGAGACGCTGGTGCACGCCGCCCACGCCGCGATGGCCGCGCCGGCACCTTGAACCTCCTCGACCGCCACCTCTTCCGGAGCGTGCTCTTCACGACCGCGACCGCGGTGTGCATGTTCGCGTTCGTGCTCATGACGGGCAGCCTGATGCGCGACCTCCTCGGCCCGATGCTCGCGGGCCAGCTGCAGCTCCTCACCTTCGCGCGCCTCGTGCTGCTGACGATCCCCGTCGTCATCTCGTACGCGCTGCCACTCGGCATGCTCACCGGCGTGCTCCTGACCCTGGGAAGGCTCTCCTCGGACAGCGAGATCACGGCGATGAGGGCCGCAGGGATCAGCATCCCCAGAATCGCCCTGCCCGCGCTCGTGCTCGCGGCCCTCGCGGCGCTGCTCGGCCTGCGGGTCAATTTCGATTCGATGCCCCGGGCGAAGATCCAGTACGAGCGGGAGCTCGCGGCCGCGATGCACGCCAACCCCTTCAGCCTCATCCGCCCGAAGACGTTCATCCGCGACTTTCCGGGAAGCGTGATCTATGTCGGCTCGATGAGCGGATCGGACGTGCGCGATTTCTGGCTCTGGCAGCTCGACGGCGAGAAGCGCGTCGTGCGGTTCGTCCGCGCGGAATCCGGCAAGGTCGACTTCGACGAGGCGACCAACGACTTCGTCGTCACCCTCAGGAACGCGCGGATCGAGGACCATGACCGAAGGGAGCCCGACGCGTTCACGCAGCCGCTCAGGATCAACACGTTCGAGCAGATCGAGCCCTTCAGGCTCTCGATGGCGCGCTTCCTCCACTTCCAGGACGTGCGGCAGAAGCCGCAGTGGATGACCTACGGCGAGCTCAAGGCCGAGCAGGCGCGGATCGAGCGGCAGGCGGTGCCGGCGGGAGGGGCTGCGCAGCATCAGCGCGACCTGATGAAGGTCGCCCTGACGATCCAGGACAAATTCAACCTGGCGCTCGCGGTGTTTTCCTTCGCGCTCGTGGGTGTCCCGCTCGGCATCAAGGTGTCACGTCGCGAGACGAGCGCCAACCTCGGCCTCGCCGTCGTCCTGGCCCTCACCTACTATTGCCTCATCGTCATGGTCGGCTGGCTCGACGTCCACCCCGAGTACCGCCCCGACCTCCTGCTCTGGATCCCGAACCTCGTCTTCCTGAGCCTCGGGCTGTGGCTCCTAAGGCGCCTGGACCGCGCCTGAGAGGTCCCGCTCCATGCGGACCACGGGCAGCCGGAGGCCGCCCGGCAGCCCGATCTCGCTCCTGGCGCAGACCCTGTAGCCGAAGGAGGCGTAGAGCGGCTCGCCGGCCAGGGTCGACACGATGACGGCGGCCCGGAAGCCCGCCGCCGCCATCGCGCCCTCGCACGCGCGCATGAGGCTCCGGCCGACCCCGCGCCGCGCCCACGCGGGATGGACGAAGAACGCCCTGACCCGGGCGGGATCGACGCGGGGGTCCAGGAGCGGGTCCTCGGCCGCCCGCCCGGCGTCGCCCCCGAAGAGCGACGCGCGCCTGCTCCATCCGCCGCAGCCGATGACCGCCCCCCCGTGCTCCACGACGAGATAGGTCCGGTCCAAGACGAGCTGCCGGTCGACGCCGAAGACGGGCCCGATCGCGGCCTCCCTCTGGGCCGCGGAATAATGGGGCGCCTGCAGCTCCCGGACGGAGAGCGGGATCAGCTCCGCGATCGCCGGGATGTCCCGCTCCGTCGCCACGCGCGGCTCCCAGTCCGCGGGTTTCCCTGGGGCTGCGGTCATCCCGTCTCGCCTTCCCGTGCCGCCCGCGTCAGCGGGCCCCGGCCTCCGGGACCTGGGTCGCGACGAGGCCGCTCCTCCCGTCGACCGGGGCCATGGCCTGGTCGCACACCGGGAGGGCCGCCCGGTTGGACAGCAGGGCCCGCGCCTCGTCGCCCAGCCTGACGAATTCGACGCCGGCGTCCCTGCACGCCCCCAGGAACTCGCGGAAGATCGAGCGCCGGCCCATCCCCTCGATCTCGGCGTGGAGCGTGAACACGTTCAGGCGGCCCGCGTCCAGGAGCGACAGCAGGTGCCGGGCGATCGACGGGTCCGGGAACTGCGGCCTGCCCATGAGCTCGTCGAGCGTGGGGAGCGTGCTCGGCACCTCGAGCGTCCGGAACACCCTCCCGGCGATCCTGGGAAAGAACGGGTGGGTCCCGCGCGTGTCGCTCGAATACGCGAGCCCCGCCTCGTCGTACACCTCGCGGCTCCTGGCGTTGCTCTGCCATCCCGCCGCGCCGGCCGTGTCGGCCTGGCGCCCGAAGATGCGCGCGAACTCCTCGCGGGCGGCCCCGAACTCGGCCCTCACGGCGGCGAGATCCATGCCCTGCACGTAATCCTGCCAGCGGTAGTGGTTGTAGCAGTGGATGCCCACCTCG
>CAYNLL010000020.1:0-15540 GCA_964398015.1 uncultured Opitutaceae bacterium
GCCTCGCTCCGCGGGTGGGACGACTTCATGAACGTGGACCCTTCTCCCGCTAAATCATTGATTGCAAAGCTTAACGAGAATATGTCGGAGGAATTCATGGATTATTCGATCAAGGCGATGCGGGACGAGCACATCGTTTTTGGCAAGCCCGAGGACGGCGAGCGCCTGGGTCTCATGACGCGAAAGAGGCTTCAGGAGCAGGTTGAGGTACTTTCGCAACTTAGAATCATTCCGCAGTTGATCCCTTTAGATAAGTTTGCTCGATTCGACCTGTTGCCACCCGACCTTCAGAAGGCGGCGCAATAGTTAACGTTAATTCATTTAGTATAAATGTTTAACTGTTTCGGGCTCGCTCCGGAGTGTATGGCATGCGTGTTGCTGGTTTCAGGCTAAACAATCACCTAACTACCAAGGAAATACATGTACCTAATGACCAAGAAAAAACCTCTGTTGATTCCGATGGCCCTTTGCATGGCCCTCGCCGTTAACACAGGCCTTCATGCCCAGTCGTCCACACCTCCGCCAGCGGCTCCCGCAAGCACGTCCAGTTCGTCGACGAGCAACACGGCCGCCGGTGCCGAGAACCAGAAGGTGACGACGCTTGAGAAGTACACCGTCAGCGACGTGCCCGTAACCGAGCAGATCCTGCCTACGGTCCGGCCGATCAGCAGCGTTTACGGCGACGACCGCGACATCATCGACATCCCGCGCGCCGTCTCCAGCGTGAACGCGGCGTGGATGGACGACCGCCAGGTCAAGAACGCGATGGACTTCGGGCAGTTTGCACCCGGCGTCTATGCCGCGGCGGACTACGGCATCCCGGGCGTCCCCCAGATCCGCGGCGACGATGCCCAGATCGCGATCAACGGCCAGATGATCCCCTATTCGCGCAACAGCGTCCCGCTGTCGTTCAACGGGGTCGAGGCGATGGACATCGTGAAGGGGCCGGGCACGGCCACGATGGGGCCCCAGGGCAACGGGTTGGGCGGATTCGTCAACTTCGTGGCCAAGCAGCCCTATTTCGACCAGGACCATTATGACTTCTCGGCGACCCTGGGAACGTGGGCCAGCGGGCATTCCTACGGGGATCCCCAATACACGATCGATTTCGGCGGCCCGATCAACGACAAGTTCGCATACCGGGTGAGCTACCTCGCCCGTTACGGCGACGAGTACTACGTCAACGCCAAGGACGAGACCCAGGACGTCTACGTGGCGATGACCTACCTCGCGACCAAGTCGCTCAGGTTCGATTTTTGGACGCAGGGATTCGCCACGCGCACCAACGAGGACACAGGCGCCAACCGCGTGACCCAGAATTTCATCTGGAACGGCAGCTACATTGCGGGTCCGACAACCCCCGCGACGTCCGGGCCCCTGGCCTATTACGGCTACGACATCTACCAGCCGGCCGACGGCAATCCCGCAAACCCGAACAACTTCCCGTCGGGCACGGACGGAGCCTTCCAGGTCGTCAACCCGGCAACGGCGCACACGGTCAAGCTGCCCGCATACGACTCGCTCGTCGGACCGAACGACACGGCCCGCTCGAAGCTCTTCCAGTCGCAGCTGAAGACCACCCTGGACCTCTCGACGGACTCGAGCATCGTCAATTTCGCCTTCTTCTCCCTGGAGCACTCGAACAAATTCGAGACCTACGGCTACGACGAGTGGGTGCCCCGGAACCTGAACATCCAGGACAAGACGGAGTACCACCTGAAATTCGACTTGGGGCAGATCGTAAACAACATCAACACGGGCCTCGACCTGCGCTACCAGTACGTCCGCTCGGGGGATGATTACACGTCGGAACCGTTCTCGTACTACGACCTGAGCCTGCCGCTGAACAATATCTTCTACCCTGGTTTCGCGCTCGAGAACGACACGTGGGGCTCGGGGCTCCAGATTCCGGGCCATCCGGGTTACAGCTACGAGGAGATGCAGGACACCACGATCGATGACTACGCGGCGTTCATCCAGGACGATGTGAAGTTCACCAATGCGTTCTCGTCCATCCTGGGGTTCCGCGAGGACCACATCTATGCGAACACCGCCAACCCACCCCTGACGGAGGCCGGCGTCAACATCGACGATAATCCCTCGGGACTCTACGGGACCATCCCGACGTATAACTACTACGGCTATTATTCGCTCGCAACACCGGTCTATTATGACCGCGGGGCGCTCTACCAATACGCCGCTACCGTGACCAATCCCGCGTATTTTGTCAGCCTCATCTATAAGCTGACCGAGACCCAGTCGCTCTACGTCACCTACGACAAGGTCGATGCGATCACGGGCCAGACGAACTTCGGCGGCATCGACGACGGCTACCAGGGCCTCGCCAAGCTCAAGTCCGACCTCTCGACCGCCAGCACACTCTATGAAGCGGGGTACAAGGGCAGCTTCCTCAACAATACGCTCTACGGCGGGGTGGCGCTCTACCAGCAATTGAAGCTCGAGCCGCAACCTGGCGGGAGGCCGCCGAACAAGATCAAGGCCAATGGCATCGAGGTGGACCTCGTATACCAGCCCACCAAGAGGCTCTCGGTCAATGCCAACATGACCTACCAGAACGTGACGGCGTTTGGCTCGTTCTTCGAGGAGACGGGGAACTACCTGGATGCCTACGCCACGACGACGCCTGTTGACGGGACCTACGGCACCGGCGTGGGCGCCGTCAATTACGGCGCCTACCAGGGCTACGCGTACACCCCGCCGAATGGCCGCATCCGGGCGGCAGGCGTGCCCGCGGTGCTGGCCAACCTGTTTGTCGATTACAAGATCACCCGCGCGTGGGGCTTCGGCATCGGCCCGAGCTTCATCGGGCGGCAGAACCAGGATGACGAGGGCCTGCTGCACATCCCCGGCGAATACGAGGTTGACGGCTACCTCACCTACACGCCCAACAAGCGGTGGGACGTACGCCTGAACGGTACAAACCTGACCAACAACCGCATCCTCGACCCGATCGACACCAGCTTCGCCGGAAACGACGTGATCTACGTGCGCGCCCCCATCGCCGCGTCGCTCACCATCCGGCTGCACTACTGAGCCCCCGTGCGGGTTGGAGCTTTGAGGGGGCCCGCAGGCGCGGGCCCCCTTTTTCATTTCTGCCCTGCGGTGATGAACTCGATCAGGTGGGAGAGCTCCTCGTCCGTGTAGTGGGGGTGGGGCTCCATCCTTGCGCAGGGCACGAGCGACTTGGGCTTGCGCACGTATTGCGTGAAGAATTCCCGGTCGTACCCCGCGTAGGCCGCGATGACCTCGAAGGGCCGGTCCGCCTTCGTCCCGCCGAAGACCCCGGCCGGGCCCGCGTGGCAGCTCGCGCAGGAGTTCACCCAGATGTCGCGCCCGTCCTGCGCGGACGGGGACAGGGAGGCCCACTTGCCGGTGTACAGGGCCCTGAACCGGTCGGCGAAGTTGGCGACCTCGAGCGTCGTGACGCTCCACGGCTTCTTGTGCTCGATGTCGCGGAAGCTCGACGAGGTGGGCGCGAGCTCAGGGGAGACCGTGACCACATACGGGCCGGGGTTGTAATCGAGGCCCGGCGGCGGCCAGGACGCCGGCCCCTTCCCGTTGATCTCCAAGACGAGAAACGGGCGGTAGCGCGAGAGGAAGTCCGGCCCGTAGACTGCCGCGTAGCCGTCGCTGCAGGTGGCGAGGAGGCTGTCGGCTCCCGCGGCCAGGGGAAGGGCCTTCATGAGGTCGTCGAGGAACACGACCGTCAGGGCCTGCGCACCCGGCGTGAACTCGCCGTTGAGCGTGAGCGTGGAGGTGGGCAGCGCGCGCAGCTCGTCCCAGCGCGCATACCTTGTCTCGCCGGCGGGGACACCGGCGAGCCGACCGGTGAGCGCAAGGTCGCCCGGGGAGGCCCTGTCGGCATGGAGCTGGAGCGCGCCTGCAGGGCCGGCCGACGCGAGCGCTCCGATCGTGAGCAACGCCGCTGATATCAGCTTCATGGTCACCTCGCATAGCACAGGTCGGGCGCCCAGCGCGAGCACTGTGCTGTTGCGGGCGGCGCCCGGCGCGTGTACCGATTCGACCTGCATGAAGCACCCGCGTCTCGTGATCCTTTGGGCCGCCGCCGCCCTGTCCCTCGGCGGGTGCGCCAGGAAGGCCGAGGAGGCGCCGGCCGGCGGGCCGCTGTTCAAGGTGACCGTGCAGCTGGACTGGGTCGCGGAGCCCGAGCACGGCGGCCTGTATCAGGCGCTGGCGAAGGGCTACTTCAGGGACGAGGGGCTCGACGTGACCGTGGTCCAGGGCGGCCCGAACGCGTTCGTGATGCAGAAGCTCGCGACGGGGAAGGCCGACATTGGCCAGACCGACAGCACGAACACGCTCCTGGCCATCGCGCAGGGGCTGCCGCTCGTGCACATCGGGGCCACCTTCCAGAACGACCCCTCGGTTCTCATGCTCCACGCCGACAATCCCGTGAAGCGCTTCGAGGACCTCAACGGGAAGACCATCATGGCGCGCCCCGAGTGGGCGTTCCTGCCCTACCTGAAGAACAAGTACCACATCGACTTCCGGCTCATCCCCCAGAATTTCTCGGTGGCGAACTTCGTCTCGAACCCGGACTTCATCCAGCAGGGGTATTTCACGGCCGAGCCGTACTACATCGTGAAGGGGGGCGCGAAGTACCCCAAGTTCCTGTTCGCCTGGGACGCGGGGTTCGACGCGTACACGGCCCTCGTGGCCAACCGCCCGTGGGCCGAGAAGAACCCGGAGCGCGTGCGCGCGTTCATGGTGGCCCTGATCAGGGGCCTGAAGGACTACGTCGAGGGGGACCCGGCGCCCGCAAACGCGCTGATGAAGCGCGAGAACCCGAACAACACCGACGAGTTCCTCGATTTCTCGCGCAAGATGATCATCAAGGAGAAGCTCGTGATCGGCCGGGGCGCCACCGACGACGCGCTGGCCGGGAGGATCTCGCGCGAGCGGCTCGCCCTGCAGATCCACCAGCTTGAGGAGCTTGGCATCCTTCCAAAGGGCAGGCTCACTGTGGACCAGGTCATGACAACGGACTATCTCCCGTGAGACGTGCATGCGGACTGCTCGCCGCGCTCGCCCTCCTCGCCCTTGCGGGGTGCGGCCACCTTGACCTCACGCCGGAGGGGGACGCCTCCCGGGTCCTCGCGGGCCGGATCGACATGGGGGAGGACGCGGCCCTCCCGGCCGACGCCACGGTCACCGTGCGCGTCATCGATTCCACGGCGACCGGGATGCCCCCCCGCGTCTTCGGCTCGCAGACCCTGACCCACCCGGGCGCCTCGCCCATCGAGTTCCGCGTCGACTACCAGGCGCAGGACGAGGACCTGCGCCGCGGGCTCAACATCGAGGTGCGCATCTCCTGGGGCGGCAGGGTCAGGTACTACAACATGAACGCCTACGCGGTGACCCTGTCCAACGCCTCGGATGTCCACCGCGTCTCCGTCAACCGTGTAGGGCCTTGAAGATCTGGTGCAACGGGGACTTTGGCCCGGCCGGGATGGACCTCCTGGCGCGGGGCGCGGGCGCCCACACCCTTGTCCTTGCGGATGAGCGCAATCCCTCGGTCCTGACGCCCGGCAGGCGCGACCCGGCGCTCGTGTCGGCGGACATCGCCTTCGGCCAGCCCGACCCCGAGGACTGCATCGCGGGCCGGAGCCTGCGCTGGGTCGAGGTGTCGACCGCGGGCTACACGCGCTACGACAACGAGGCCTTCCGCGGCGGCCTGCGCGCCCGCGGGGCGGTGTTCACGAACGCGTCGCAGGTCTACGCGGGCCCGTGCGCCGAGCACGCGCTCGCGATGATGCTGGCCGTGGGGCGGCAGCTTCTCCCCTCGTACGCCACGCAGCTGGGCGACCACGGGTGGCCGCTGGCGGAAAGGCGGGCCCACTCGGGCCTCCTGGCCGGTTCGACCGTGGTCATGCTCGGGTTCGGCGCGATCGGGCGCCGCCTCGCGCAGCTGCTCGGCCCCTTCGGGGCCCGCATCTACGCCGTCAGGCGCCAGATCCACAGCGAGCCCGGCGTGCGCGTGGTCCCGGAGGAGGACCTCACGAAGATCCTGGCCGAGGCCGACCACGTCGTGAACGTCCTTCCCGAGAACGAGGCGACGCGAAACTACGTGAACGCGCGCAGGATCGCCTGCTTCAGGGCGGGGGCGCGCTTCTACAACGTGGGGCGCGGAGCGACGGTCGACCAGGACGCTCTGATCGAGGGGCTGAGGTCGGGGAGGGTGGGGGCCGCCTACCTGGATGTCACCAGCCCGGAGCCCCTGCCGCCCGGCCATCCGCTCTGGACGGCGCCCAACTGCTTCATCACGCCCCACACGGCGGGGGGCCGCAGGGACGAGGGCATCGAGCTGGTGAGGCATTTCCTGGGAAACCTCGCCGCGTTCGAGAGGGGCGGGGAGCTCGTCGACCGGATTTTGTGACGATTCTGCGGAGGCGGGCGCAGCCGGCTGAATTTCTCGTGCGTCCGAGGAATAAACCCACGCGTAGTGCCTCATACACCGGACCGCGCGGGTGTGCATGGTGCCCCCCCTTTGTGGTTCCCCGAAAACATAAACAATAGCTGATATGAACAAATCGACTCGTTTCATCGTCACCGCCGCGGCACTGGCCGGGCTCTATGCCGGATCCATGGCCACGCGCGCGTATGCCGATGGCCAAGCCGGGAGCGGAGACTCCACCTCCAAGGACGCAGGCAAGCACGACTGTAAGGGCCAGAACTCCTGCAAGGGCACGGGCGGCTGCAAGTCGGGAGACAACGGCTGCAAGGGCCAGAACTCGTGCAAGGGCAAGGGTGGCTGCAACACGAACGCCCAGCCGACGCCGACGCCGTCGGGCTCCGTGTTCGCCGCCTGATCGGCAAATCAAGCAGCGCGGCCGGCGGATCGCCGGCCGCGCTTTTTCTTCATGCCCGCCAACCGTTTCAACGGAAACTCGGATTACGGGATAGGCATCGGCCTTCGGGTACCCCACTACGCGCACATCCTCTCGAAGAAGCCCGTCGTCGACTGGTTCGAGATCATCTCCGAGAACTTCATGGTGGAGGGCGGCCGGCCGCTCGAGCTCCTCGACAAGATCCTCGAGCAGTACCGCGTGGTTCAGCACGGGGTGTCGATGTACTTCGGCTCGGCGGACAAGCCCGACCGCACCCACCTCAAGAGGCTCAAGGCCCTGGTGAAGCGCACCAAGACCCCCTGGCTCTCAGACCACCTGTGCTGGGGCAGCGTGGACGGCACCTACACGCACGACCTCCTCCCGATGCCGTACACGTTCGCGGCGGCGCGGCGCACCGCGGAGAAAATCCGGCAGATCCGGGACTATCTCGAGGTGCCCCTCTGCGTCGAGAACGTGAGCAGCTACGCCGAGTTCCACGCCTCGGAGATGACCGAGTGGGAGTTCCTGACCGAGGTCGTCGAGCTCGCGGACTGCGGAATTCTGCTGGACGTGAACAACATCTACGTCTCGTCCAAGAACCACGATTTCAACCCGTACGACTACGTAAACAACGTCCCCCACCACCGCGTGGGGCAGATGCACGTGGCCGGGCACACGAGGTTCGAGAAGTACATCCTCGACACCCACGACCACCCCGTGCTCGACCCGGTGTGGAAGCTCTACGCGCACGCGACGCGCCTGTGCGGCGTCACGGCGACGCTCCTCGAGTGGGACGACAAGATCCCCTCGTTCGACGAGGTGCACAACGAGGCGCTGAAGGCCAACGCGTTCATCGACGGAGCCAAGAAGGCCGCGATGTGAAGCCGCCGCCGAAGCACGCCCCCGCACGCGTCGCGACCACGGCGGACCTGCGCAAGTTCCAGAGGATGATGGCCTCCGCCCTGGTGCGGCCGCTGACCGCCGACGACAACCTGCAGCCGCTCTGGGTCGACGGCCGGCCCATGGAGGAGGTGGCCGCGGAGTTCGTGAAGCCGAACGACCGGCTGACCTCGTTCGAGCGCCTCCAGCTCTACAACAGGATGTACTGGTTCCGCCTCTTCGACGCGATCCGCGACGACTGCCCGGGCCTGATCGCAGCGCTCGGAGAGCGCGTGTTTGGGCGGCTGTCGCAGGCCTACCTCGAGCGCTGCCCGTCGCGCTCCTTCACGCTGCGCGACCTCTGCTCGAGGCTCGAGGCCTTCATTCTCGCAAACCCGGGGCTCACGGCGCCCCGGACGAGGCTCGCCGCGGAGATCGCTCGTTTTGAGTGGGCCCAGACCGTCGCCTTCGACGGAGCGTCCCGCCCTGTCGTCCCCCCGTCGGACCTCGCGCGGACGCCCCCCCACCGCCTCCGTCTCGGGCTCCAGCCCTACGTGACGCTGCTGGACCTGCGCTACCCGATCGACAGCTATGTCATCCGCGTGAAACGCCGGGATGCGCTCAGGTCGGAGGCGAGCAACACGCCCTCTTCCGGGCCCGGCGCCCGGCGCGCGGTCCGGCGGGCCGCGCTGCCCAGGGCGTCGCGCACGCGCGTCGCCGTGCACCGGCTCAACAATCGCCTCTACTACAAGCGCCTCGATCCCGCGGCGTTCCGGATACTCGACGCGCTCTCCCGCGGAAGGACGCTCTCCCGGGCGGTCGCGGCCGCGGGGCCAGGGGTCACCCCGGGGCGCGTGCGCGGATGGTTCAAGGTCTGGATGGCGCTCGGTTGGTTCTGCGGTCCCGCATCCCGCGCGTCCGCCTGAAATCCACGGCGGCGGGAATACGGCGCGCGCCATGCGCCTCTTTCACCTGAACTCCCCCCACACCCCCATGACGCTCCTCACCAAAATCAACACGCTCCTCTCCGCCGTCGGCCGGTTCCTCGCGGGCCCCCTGCTGCTCGCGGTCCGCCTCTACTGGGGCTGGCAGTTCTTCGTCGATGGCAGGGGAAAGCTGCAGAACCTGGACCGAGTGGCCTCGTATTTCGCGAGCCTCCACATCCCGATGCCCAGGCTCAACGTGATCATGGCGGCCTCCACCCAGGGCGTCTTCGGGCTTCTCCTGATGGTGGGGCTCTGCTCCCGCCTCGCCGCGCTCCCGCTGATCGGCGTCATGTGCGTGGCCTATGCGACGGCGGAGAGGGAGGCGCTCTTTGCGATCTTCAGCGACCCCGACAAGTTCGTCTCGGCCTCCCCGTTCCTGTTCCTCTTAGCCTCCGTGATCGTCCTGGTGTTCGGCCCCGGGAAGATCTCGCTGGACGCGCTGATCTTCAGGGAAAAGAAGGGCTGAGCCCTCAGGCCTTGGGATTGCAGAGGTCCTCGTAGGCGTAGATGAACGCCCCGGTGACGAGGGGGATCGCCACGAGGATACCCACGCCGAGCGCGATGACGCCGAGCAGCAGGAACGGAATCCCCAGGAGGATGAGGCCGAGCACGCGCCACCACTGGCGGGTGATCACCTTGCGGCTGGTCTCCATCGCCTCCCAGAAGCCCAGGCCCTTGTCGACGGCGAGGATGTACGTGAAGATGTAGGCCACCATCAGGTAGATGCCCGGCAGGATCAGGCACAGGAACCCCACCGTCGTGATGAGGGCGACGAGCAGCCCCGCCACCAGCAGCGCCACGAAGGCCTTCGTGAACCCGGCGAACGCGTCGCCGATCGTCGCGGGAAGCCCGCGCGCCTTGAGCAGGAAATAGTAGTACAGGCCGCCCGCAAGGAGGCCGCCGAACAGGGGGCTGACGAAGAAGATCCCATGGAACTGCGTGTAGCCGATGCAGCCGAAGAGGACCATGAAGAGGAGGTTCACGCCGACCAGCGGCCAGAAGTTCGCCTTCAGCAGCTTCCAGCTGCGGTCGTAGCAGCTGACGATGTCGAGCGCCGGCGCGATCCGCGTGGACACCGGCGACGAGGCCGAAGCCGAGGCCACGCCGGGCGCCGCCGTGCCCGTCAGCTCCGGGAAGTCGCTGACCATCTTCCATTCGTCGGAGCCGGCCGCCTTGATCCTCGTCTTGAGGTTGGCCCGGCCGCCGGCGATCCACGAGCGCACCTGGTCGGCAGACACAGGCCCGTACTCCTTGCCGTCCCCGCCGATGATCGTGTACATGTCGGGAGTCCAGCAGGCCGCCGGAGCCTCGTCAACCGCGGCCCGCCCTCACTGCTGCGGAGGCACGCCGGCCGCGCGCGCGACGGCCTGGCGGGCGAGGACGCAGTCGTAGCGCGCCTGGAGCCTGGAAAGCTCGGCGGCCCTGGAGGAGCTCTGCGCGTCGAGCAGCTCAAAGTTCGTGATGACCCCGTTGGCGTAACGCGTCTGGGCCAGGGCGAGGGCCTCGCTGGCCTGGGCGACGATCGTGTCGGCGCTCGCCAGGCGCGCCTTGGCCGCGTTCAGGTCCGCGTAGGCATTTGCCACATCGGTGGTTATGGACTCGCTCAACTCGCGCTCGCGGGCCTTTGCGGAGCGGACGCCCGCGCTGGCCTCCATGCGCTCGCCGCTGACGCGGTTGCCGGTGAAGATCGGGACGTCGAGGGTAAGGCCGGCTGTGACGTACCCCTTGTTGTCATAGAGGTTCGGCACGACGCCGTTCTCGACGCCCCCCGTGACCTGCGCGGCGAGCGTCGGCCGGTTCCCGCGGTCCGCCGAGTCGAACCTGAGCCGTGCGGTCTCCTCGTCGTCCTTTGCGAGCTTCATCTCCGGGCGGTTGACTAGCCCGTCCGAGATCGCGACCGCCTCGGGCAGGGCCTGCGCCTCGGCGTCGAAATCACCCGCGATCCTGAGCGGGGTTCCGACATCGTAGCCCAGGAGCTGGCGCAGCCCGTTCTCCTGCTTCTCGAGCGAGGCGAGGGTGTCGGTGAGGTGGTTCCTCGCGTTGGCCAGACGCACCTGCGTCGTCAGCACGTCGAACTTCGTGGCGCTTCCGGCGCTGAACTTCCTCTGGGCGATGCGCAGGGCCTCCTCGAGCGCGCTGATCTCCTCCCGCGCGACGTCTGCGGAGCTGCGCAGCAGGAGGACGCCGTAGAACGACTCGATGGTCTGGTAGCCGAGCTGGTGCCGCGTCTCCTCGAGCGCGTCCTCGGCGGTGATCTGCCCGGAGCGCGCCATCTCTACCAGCTTGTCGGTGCGCCCGAAGTCGGTGAGCAGCTGGCGGGCCGTAACGTTCACCCCGTAGGCGTTCTGGACATTCTCGTAGATTGCGCCCGCGGGCAGGCCGGGGATCGAGATGGCGACGTAGGGCCTCAGCGAGTCGTAGAGGTAATCCGCACCGGCGCCGACCTGCGGCAGCCGGTCGGCGTTCGCCTGCATCGTGCGCGCGTGCGCCGCGTCGATCGCCGCCTTGGCGGCGTCGATCGACGGGTATCGGGCGACCACGGCATCGATCGCCTGGGTGAGCGTCAGGGCGCCCGCGGGGGCGCCGTCCGCGAGCGCGGAGGCGGAATATGCGGCGAGCGCAAGCAGTATGGCGGCGAGGGTTTTCATGGCAGAGTGGTGGGATTGCCCGGCATCAGTGGGACTCGGAGGCGGCCGAGATGGCGGAGGTGGGCAGGGGCCTGGGGCGTCCGGCGAAGAGGATGAGGGGGGCGCACACCACCGAAAGCAACCCGACTAGGCGGAAGGCGTCGAGATAACTGAGCAGGCCCGCCTGGCGCTGCACGATCTGGTCGAGGAGCCCCATGGCGCGATGGGAGGCGTCCCAGGCGTTCGCGCCCCGGGCCAGCATCGCGTGGGTGAGGGCGCTCAGCCGGGCGTCCGTCGCGGGGTCGCCGGGGACGAGGCGGGAGACGAGGCTCAGGCGGTGAGCCGCGTAGCGGTGGTCCAGGAACGTGTTGATGAACGCGATCCCGAAAGAGCCCCCCATCTGGCGCATCATGTTGTTGAGCGCGACCCCCTGGGGGATGTCGTGAGGGTGGAGGCCGGAGACGGCCAGCTGAGTCAGCGGGATCGTGATCAGGCTCAGCCCGATGGCGCGAAAGATGATGGGCCAGAAGAAGTCGCTCGACTGCGCGTCCAGGTTGAGGTGCGAGAGCCGGAAGGCGAAGAAGGCGACGATCGTGAACCCCACGACCACCATGATCTGCGGCGGGAAGCCCCGAACCAGGAGCCGGCCCATGATGGGAAGGAAGATGACCGCCACGGCGGCGCCCGGGATGAAGAGCATCCCCGTCTTGAGCGCGGTGTACCCGAGGAGGCGCTGGGTGTACACGGGCACGATGAATACGGTGGCGAACAGGGCGAACCCGAGCACGAACGTCAGGCTGGCGGCGAGGGCGAGCTTGCTGCTGCGCAGGACGCGCAGGTCCACGACGGGATGCTCCGTCGTGACCTCCCGCACGATGAAGGAGAGGAGGGCCGCGGCCGCCACGAACGAGAGGACGACGATGTACCTGGTGGAGAACCAGTCCTCGGTCTCCCCGCGCTCGAGGACCGTCTGCAGCGACCCGAGGCCGGCCACGAGGAGGCCGATCCCGATCCAGTCGATCGTCTCGGCGTTGCGCGCATGGGCCGGCTCCTTCACGAAGACGTAGGAGAGGAGGGCGGCGGTCAGCCCGATGGGGAGGTTGATGTAGAAGATCCACGGCCAGGAGTAGTGGTCGATGATCCACCCGCCCACGGTGGGCCCTATGGTCGGCCCGACAAAGATCCCGATCGAGAACAGGGCAGCGGCAAAGCCCCTCTGGGCGACCGTGTAGGTCTCGAAGAGGATGGACTGGGAGGTGGACAGCAGGGCGCCGCCGCCTATCCCCTGAAGGAAGCGGAACGCCACGAGCTCCCAGATGTTGTGGGCGTTGCCGCACGCGACGGAGGCCGCCGTGAACAGCAGGATCGACCCGATGTAGTAGTTTCTTCGGCCGAACCGCGCGGCAAGGAAGCTCGTCATCGGGATGATGATCACGTTGGCGATCGCATACGAGGTGACCACCCAGGCGACGTCCTCGAGCGTCGCCCCGAGGTTCCCGCTCATGTCGTTGAGGGCCACGTTGACGATCGAGGTGTCGATCAGCTCGATGATCGCGGCGGCGATCACCGTGAAGGTGATGACCAGCTTACGAATGCCGACTTCCGCCATGGTGGTCCCCCGGGCTCGCCGCTCCTCAGTCGGCCACGCGCACGACGGCGTCGACGCTCATGCCCGGCCGCAGCGGGTGGTCGCCGTCGGGGGCCTGCGCCAGGACGATCTTCACCGGGACGCGCTGCGTCACCTTGACGAAGTTGCCGGTGGAGTTGTCGGGAGGCAGCAGGGCGAAGCGGGCGCCGGTGGCTCCCGAGATCGACTCGATCTTGCCGTGGAAGGCGACGCCGGGATAGCTGTCGACCGCGAACTCGACGTCCTGCCCGGCCTTCATGCGGGTGAGCTGCGTCTCCTTGTAATTGGCGACCACCCAGACGTCCTCCTCGGAGGCGACTGAGAGGAGGGTCTGCCCGGACTGGACGTACTGGCCGGGCTCGACGTTCTTGCGGGAGACGATGCCGGAGATGGGGGCCGTGACGGAGGCGTACGAGCGCTGGAGCTTCGCGAGGTCCAGTTCGGAGGAGAGCTCCGCCGCCTGGGTCTGGGCCGCGGCCACGCGCGCCCTGGCCACGGTGATCTGCGCGTCCGCCGTCTTCGCCTCGCTGCGCACCGAGTCGAGCACGGCGGACGCCGTGTCCGACGCGGCCTGGGTGTCGCTGAGCTGGCTGTCCGTGATGGCTCCGGTGCCGAAGAGCCGGGTGTCGCGCGCGAGGTCGTGCGCCGCCTTGCGCTGGCGCACGAGGGCCGTCTCGACGTTCGCAGCCGCCGTCGCCGCGGACGCCTGCGCGCTGGAAAGCGAAGCCTCGGCCGTCGCGCGGAGGGCGACCGCGTTCTTGAAGGCGGCCTCGGCTGCGGCCACCCGCAGGTCGAGCTCCTGGGAGTCGATCTCCACCAGGACCTGGCCGGCCGTCACGTGCTCGTTGTCGTTCACGCGCACGCGGGCGACATAGCCCGAAACCCTCGGCAGCACGGGGCTGATGTGGCCCTCCACCTGCGCGTCGTCGGTCTCCTCGTGGGAGAAGGCGAACTGGAGCCGCCTGGCCCCATAGACGATGCCCGCGACGACAAGGAGCGCCGCCACGGCGCCGAAAACGACCTGGCGGGCGACAACCCCCGACTTGGCTGTCTTTGTCCCCGGGACTGCTTCAGGATCCTTGGCTTGGGCTTTGGTCATGGGATGAAGGGGGATAATTAGGCACCTAATCATATTGGATTGCAAGCGCCGGAATTCCTAATCCTGCGGTTTTTTTTGGCCGCCACGTCCCGAGGCCCCGAGTCAAACGTCGTCGAACGTGCTGATGGGCAATTCGATCCACTTTCCAACGCCCAGGTCGCCCAAGGTGAGATCGCCAAAGCCCGTGCGCTGCAGCTCCTCGACGACGCACCCCAGCGACGCGATCATCCTCCTTACTTGGTGGTAGCGTCCCTCGGTGAGGACAATCTCAGCCTGCAGCGGACCGGTCCTTCGCAGCAGGGCCGGCGCGCAGGGCTGCTCCTCGCCCGGCAGGACGCAGCGGCCGCCCGAGAAAACCTCCTCCGCGCCCTCGGGGAGTTCGCGGTCGAGCGTGGCCCGGTAGGTCTTGGGCACCTTGTGCCGGGGTGACGTGAGGCGGTGCACCAGGGCGCTTCGGTCCGTGAGGAGAAGGAGCCCCGTGGTCTCCTTGTCCAGCCGGCCCACCGCGACGACAGGGGGATTCCTCCTCTGCCAGCGGTCCGGCAGCAGGCCGTAGACGCTGGCCCCCTCCGCGGGATTGTGGGAGCAGACGCGCCCCGCCGGCTTGTTGAGGAGGAGCAGGAGCTCGCCGGGGTGGTCCAGCGCCTCGCCGTCGAGCCTGACCTCGCGCGGCTCCACCCGGGCCCCGGGATCGCGCTGCGCGACGCCGGCGACCGTGGCGCGGCCCGCCTCGATCCACCCCCGGGCCTCTCGCCGGGATCCATAGCCAAGGCTGGCGATAAGCTGGTCGAGTCGGGGCATCGGAGGGCAGGATTTGGGCATCTTTGAGGCCCCTTATCAACCTGCAGGTTCAGGTTTTCCGGCGTTGGACCCAAGAATAGTCTCGGCAACCGGACCCGCTTTTGGGATGTCTAAACCTCACGACAACATATGGCAGTCTGGGAATATAAGGTAATCTCGAGCGGCAAGGGGGGGTTCGCCTCGCCTGCGCTGCTCGAATCATTTCTCAACCAACTCGGGACGGACGAGTGGGAGATCGTCGAATTTCGCGGGCAACCTGACAATCCACTGGCCTTTTCGGGCCTGGCCAGGCGACCGACACAGCGCGACTGGACCCTAGGTGACGCCGCAGCCGCGGCCGCCAAGGTCGAGGCCGACAAGCTCCGCGAGGAGTTCGAGGCCAAGTTCCGCAGCGCCACCGCGGCCCCGGCCGCGGCCGCCCCGGCAGAGGGCGAAGCTGCGCCGCCGCAGGGCGACAGCCGAGAGCACGAGGGGCTCCGGAGCCTGCGCGACACCGAGCGCGACGCGGACCCCGACGCCCCGGACACGCCCGAGGACGACTGGGACAAGCTGGGGGAGGGCGACGAGCTCCCGACGTTCTTCGAGGCCATGCGCCCCCACCTCAGGAGGAACCAGCGAGGGCCGGGCTTCTCGGCCGGCGTCGACTACCTGG